>JAEXXN010000583.1 GCA_023405875.1 Bacillota bacterium
CCAACTGTGTCATGGATACCACCGATTCAAAGATTACTTTTGATGAGAAAGGTGTGTGTGACCACTGCCGTAACTTTGAAAAAAATATACGTCCTTACTGGAATCCCAATGAAAATAGAATGGAAGAGCTTCAAAAAATAGCCGATAAAATTCGAGAAGCAGGAAAGGGACATGATTATGACTGTATTCTCGGATTAAGCGGCGGGGCGGACAGCTCCTATCTGGCTTATATTGCAAAAGAAGTGATGCATTTAAGACCACTGGCATTTGTGGTGGATACCGGTTGGAACTTAAATGTGGCAGTAGAAAATATTGAAAAGATTGTAAAAGGTCTGGACCTTGATATGTATACCGAGGTAATCAATTGGAAGGAAATGGCAGATCTCCAACTGTCCTTTTTCAAGGCTCAGATCTCTTCACAGGATTTTTTACAGGATCATGCTATTTTTGCAAGCTTATACAATTATGCAACAAAACACCATATCAAGTATGTCCTTACAGGAAGTAATAATGCTACGGAATTCATTCGCCCGCCTGTTGAATGGATTTATATGAATGATATAAGAATGATGCGAGATATCCATAATAAATACGGCAGAATCCCTTTAAAGACCTTTCCACAGTGTGGCATGTTTAAGTACCGACTGATCTATAAATATATCTATGGCATGGAGCGAGTCTATCCCTTAGATTATGTGGTTTATAACAAAGCAGACGCGGAGATCATGCTTCATAATAAATATGGCTGGGAGAGATATGAAAATAAACACTATGAAAATGTGTTTACCCGGTTCTTTGAAGGTTATTATTTACCGACAAAGTTCGGATTTGACACCAGAAAAAATGTCTATTCCAACCAGATATTAGCAGGTACCATGACTCGGGATGAAGCGATTGAACTCCTGAAACAGCCAGCCTATGATCCGGATATGATGGAACAGGATAAAGAATATATTGCCAAAAAGCTCGGCATATCAACAGAAGAATTTGAAAAAATCATTGCCGGAGAGAACAAGACACCTCAGGACTATAAAAATACTTTCTGGTTAATCAAATTGGCAGTGAAAGCCTGTAAGCTTCTCGGCATTGAAAATAGAAATATAAGGTAGGAGAGTATGGTCGCAATTATAGATTACGGTTTAGGAAACCTTGGCTCCATTGCTAACATGCTTAAAGCGATCGGAGAAAAAACGATTGTTACAAGTGACGCAGAAAAAATACATAATGCAGAAAGGCTTATCCTTCCGGGGGTTGGCGCTTTTGATGCCGGTAAGGAGCAGCTTGAAAAAAGAGGGCTCGACTCAGTTATTCAGCGCGAGGTAGCGAGTGGCAAGCCAATACTCGGGATATGCCTTGGGATGCAGCTGCTTGGACGCAAAAGCGAAGAAGGAAAAAAAGCAGGGTTAGGACTAATTCCCTTTGACAATGTGCGATTTGACTTTTCAAATATTGATGAGAACCTTAGAAAACAGTTAAAAATCCCGCATATGGGCTGGGATATTGTCGCGTTCAAAAAGAACGTTCCCTTGCTTCAGGATATTCAGGGCACTCAGCGGTACTACTTTGTCCATTCTTATCACGCCGTATGCGACAGCGAGGAAAACGTCCTGATGACCTGTGACTATGGCTATGAATTTGTAGCAGCAGTTTGCAAAGATAATGTGTACGGCGCTCAGTTTCATCCCGAAAAGAGTCATGACTTTGGCATGAAGATTTTTGAGAACTTTGTCAGGAGGTGCTAGGAATGTTTACGAGACCGAGAATTATCCCTGTGCTTCTGATTGATGACCGGGATTTAATCAAAACAATAAATTTTAAGCAACCAACCTATCTGGGGGATCCTGTCAATGCGGTTAAAATTTTTAACCGAAAAAGAATTGATGAGCTTTCGATTCTGGATATCTCTGCAACAAAGCGAAACACAGAGCCCGACTTTGAATTGCTTGAAGATATTGCAAGCCAGGCCTTTATGCCGCTGAGCTATGGTGGCGGCATAAAAACGATTGAGCAGATTCGAAAGCTGCTTGCGATCGGATATGAAAAGATCGTCATCAATACCGCTCTGGTTGAAAATCCAAACCTTGTAACAGAAGCCGTCAAACTGGCCGGAAGTCAAAGTGTGGTGGCCTCCATTGATGCTAAGCTGGTGAAGGGTAATTACAAATGTGTGATCGGTGACGGACAGGAGACGATTGACATAACTCCATCAGATCTTGCGAAAAGAGCCGAACAGCTTGGCGTTGGTGAAATTTTTATTAACTCGATCGACTGCGATGGTATGATGCAGGGATATGATATTAAGCTGGTAAAAGATGTTACATCGTCAGTTTCGGTTCCGGTTACAGCATGTGGAGGTGCCGGCGGTATCGAAGATTTAAAGGCTGTTTTGCAGGAAGGCCACGCACATGCAGCGGCTGGGGGCAGTATGTTTGTTTATTACGGAAGATTGAAAGCGGTGTTGATTACTGCGCCTAGTGAAGAAGAATTGATAAAAGCCGGCATTTATTCAGAGTATGGAGAAGCAAGGCAGTGAGAGTGCTACAGATTGATGTCAATTGTAAATCAGGAAGTACAGGAAAATTGCCTATTATTCATATGTATGGTTTATAAAAGATGAACTTATGTCCATTGTTTGCAATAAAAGATTGATACTTAACAAAGATAACAATAAAATATAAGCAGTTATAATACTTATTGCCGCAGCCTTAATTTTTTATTATGCAGCAAAACTTAGAAATTATTATATCATTATATGGAAAAGAGATTATTGAATAAAATATATCACAAAGGAGAAAGTGATGAGAGCCATAATTATCGACGTATTATGCAAACATGGAAGTACAGGAACAATTGCTTATGGATTATATAAATATCTAAATAATAACAATAGTGAATCAATTGTCTGTTATGGAAGAGGAAATACTTTTCCGGATGATGTAAATTTATTCAAAATAAGTAATAAGTTTGAAGTATTCTTACACG
>JAEXXN010000590.1 GCA_023405875.1 Bacillota bacterium
TTTTTGTTATCTGTGATAAGATAGATATGTTTATCAGGCATAAGTATTTTTCTCGGATGAGTATGAAAGGTATATACAGCGCTGCCTGTTCCGTAGAGCCTTGCCTCTTTGATCAGAAGCTCAATCAGCCTCCTGTGGCCGAGATGTACTCCGTCAAAGCTCCCGAGGGCAATGCACCAGGGCTTGCTTATCAATTCATCTTCATTTTGTTCAATAATCTTCAAAATAACCACCCTTATAACGCATCAGTAGAAAATCTTTCGGCTGTAGAAAAATTTTCTTACCGTTGCGCATTTCAATGAGGCGGGAGATATACCAACCGCCCAGTAAATAAATTATGCTGTATCCTCCACTTATAGAGGTAGTGAGCATCTATCGCCTCGTTATATTCCACATGAAGCTCTCAAACGAATATTTTCTTAATCTTAATGTACAGTCTATCTCTGATCGGATCAGCCATTACAGTACCTATTCCAAGGAAACCCTCCTCAGAAGCTATTCTGACATCATCGTTTTCAGCAAGCAAGCTGAAACCGCTCTGAACCCCCTGCTCAAAGAGAGGATTTCCGTTAATTATTGACTCCAAAGCAGATTCCTTTACGACCACAGCTTTGTATTGGCTGAACAGCAGCTCAACACTTTGCAGTATACTGCCTATGCTTTTTTCGGAAGCTGCAGCCTTTATCTCCTCCAGGGTATTGGCTTGCTCTATGGTAAAGGGGGAGGATTCCAGCCTTACAAGCTGTGACATGAATGCGCCGCAGCCCAAGACCTCTCCGATGTCATAGCACAGGGTCCTTATATAAGTACCCTTGGAACAATGAACATCTATGATTGCCTCATCCTCCGACAACATATCTATGAGCTTGATTTCATATATTTCCACAGGCCTTGCCTCTATCCTGACCTCTTTGCCTTCTCTGGCATACTCATACAGCTTTTTTCCGTTTACCTTCAAAGCTGAATATATGGGGGGCCTCTGGCTTATTGTACCCTCAAAGCGTTTCAGGGCCTCCTCCAGTTCCGGCCGAGCTATGCTTACAGGTCCTGATTGCCTCAGTATGCTGCCGTAACCGTCACAGGTATCTGTTACTGTTCCGAACTTTATGCTTGCCCTGTAGCGTTTATGCTTATCTGTCAGATACTGCGCCACCTTGGTGGCTTTGCCGATACAAATGGGAAGCACCCCTGCAGCTTCAGGGTCCAGGGTGCCGGTATGCCCAATCTTCCTGATATTCAGCACTTTTCGCATAAAGCCTACTACATCATGGGAGGTCATCCCCGGAGGTTTCAATACATTTATTATCCCATTCATACTTTTCTCCTGCTTATCTATAGCGCGTTCTATATAGATTTTCTATTCAGCGGACTCAAACCTGTCTATAACTGCTGCAAGCACTTTTTCTCTTGCCTCAGCCATAGTGCCGTATACTGTACACCCGGAGGCACGTACATGTCCGCCGCCTCCAAACTGAAGTGCTACCGCTGCCACGTCGACAGCCTTCTTTGACCTCAAGCCTACTTTTATCTTTCCGGGCTCAAGCTCCTTCAGAAAAATGGCAACCTCCACACCTTCTATATCTCTGGCCAGGTTTATCATTCCCTCGCTGTCCTCTTCTTTTGCCCCAGACTTCTGCAGCTGCTGCAAAGTAAGGCTAAGGCAGGAAATACTGTCCTTATGATAAAATTCCAGTGATCCCAAGATTGTTTTCATCAGCATTATCTTTTCCTTGGAGCTGTTCTGGTATATTTTCTCAAACATCAGAGAAACATTTACTCCATTTTCTATCAGCTCACCGGCAATCTGATGGGTGAATGCAGTTGTGTTGCTGTACTGGAACTGTCCGGTGTCCGTAACAATAGCAGTATACAGGCATTCGGACATATCCTTGTCCATTTCCACACCCAGCAGCTTTATCAGCTCATAGATGATCTCACCTGTGGCAGATGCCTTTGCATCCACCAGGTTGAGATCTCCATACCCTGTGTTGCTTATATGATGATCTATATTGATAACAAAATTGTTCTCCAGGTAAAGACCGGCTCTTCCAAGCCTTTCTGCATCCCCGCAGTCAAGTGCTATGACAACATCAAAGCTTTGGTGCTCTCCGGGCTTCTCAACCTTGTCTGAATCTGCCAGAAACCTGTAAACCTTGGGAATGTCGTCATCAAGTATGAACCTCACGGCCTTTCCGGATTTTTTCAATGCATTATAGAGGGCAAGGCTAGACCCGACGTTGTCACCGTCGGGCATAATGTGAGACATTATTGCAATTTTGTTACCTTCTTTGATTTTGTTTACTATTTCAGAATAAATCAAAGATTTTCTTCGACCTCCTTCTTCTGCACATCCTTCAGCAGCTTGTTTATATAGGCACCATGCTCGATGGACCTGTCAAGCTCAAATACAACCTCCGGAGAGTAACGAAGCTCGATTTTTCTTCCCAATTCGCGCCTTATGAAACCGGCAGCACTGTTCAGGCCCTTCAGGGTTGAATGCTTTTCTTCATCAGTACCCAATACGCTGATAAAAACCTTGGCGTACCTCAGATCCGGTGTCACCTCCGCTGATACGACGCTTGTAAGGGTCGATATCCTGGGGTCGTTCAGGTCATTCCTTATTATGTCGCTGATGACCCTTTTCACTTCTTCCGATATCCTATCTATTCTATGTTTGGCCATTTATATGCACCTTCCTATTTTCTAGGTACTGCCTCTATAGTGAATGATTCAATTACGTCCCCTTCTTTTATGTCGTTGAACCTTTCTATGTTCAAACCACATTCATAGCCGGTATTCACTTCCTTTGCGTCATCCTTGAATCTCTTGAGGGATGCCAGCTTTCCTTCGTGAACTACAATACCGTCCCTGATTATTCTGATGTCGTTGTTTCTGTTTATCTTTCCGTCTGTAACCATACAACCGGCAATTGTTCCTACCGCAGACGCCTTAAAGGTTGCACGCACCTCTGCGTGTCCCAGTACAACTTCCTTGTACTCAGGCTCAAGCATACCCTTCATGGCGGCTTCTACATCCTCAATAGCGTTGTATATTACCCTGTAGAGCCTGATGTCGACCTTTTCCTTTTCGGCAAGGGCAACGCCTGCAGGCTGTGGTCTTACGTTGAAGCCTATTATTATGGCATTTGATGCTGATGCCAGCATTACATCTGATTCAGTTATGGCACCTACACCGCCATGTATGGTATTGACCTTCACTTCTTCATTGCTCAGCTTTGCAAGGGACTGCTTGACAGCCTCCACTGAGCCCTGAACATCGGCCTTTACTATTATGTTGAGCTCCTTGACCTTTCCCTCCTGGATCTGTGTAAACAGTTCATCAAGGGATACCGTCTGCTTGCTCTGTATCTGTGTAAGTCTCTGTTTGTCTTTTCTTTTTTCTGAAATGGTCCTTGCAACCTTTTCATCGTCAACAACCATGAATATGTCTCCGGCATCGGGAACCTCATCAAGTCCCTGTATCTCTACAGGTGTTGACGGGCCTGCCTTTTTTATCCTCTTTCCCTTGTCGTCGATCATTCCCCTTACTTTTCCATGGGTGTTACCCGCTATGAAATAGTCTCCTATACTTAAAGAGCCTTCCTGTATAAGTACTGTAGCAACCGGGCCCTTACCCTTGTCAAGCTCTGCTTCGATTACCGTACCGATACCCTTTTTGTTTGGGTTGGCCTTAAGCTCCTGCATTTCTGCTACAAGCAGTATCATTTCAAGAAGGTTGTCAATACCTTCTTTTTTCTTTGCAGAGACAGGAACCATTATTGTATCTCCGCCCCAATCCTCAGCAAGAAGTCCGTACTCTGTAAGCTCCTGCTTGACTCTGTCAGGATTGGCTCCCGGTTTGTCGATCTTATTGATAGCCACTATTATTGATACATTTGCAGCTTTTACATGGTTTATGGCTTCTATAGTCTGAGGCATGACACCGTCATCCGCCGCAACTACGAGTATTGCTATATCTGTTACCTTGGCTCCCCTGGCTCTCATTGCCGTAAAGGCTTCATGACCCGGAGTATCCAGGAATGCTATTTTCTTATCACCTATATGAACTGTGTATGCACCTATGTGCTGCGTGATTCCGCCTGCTTCTGTAGCTATTACGTTGGTTTCTCTTATGGCATCCAGCAATGAAGTCTTTCCATGGTCAACATGACCCATTATGGTTACGACCGGAGACCTGGGCAGAAGATCCTCAGGTCTGTCCTCTTCGGCCTTCAGGAGCACTTCTTCGCTTCCTTTGTCTATCAGTCTCTCGACCTCTACACCGAATTCCGCACATATAAGTGAAGCGGTATCAAAATCCAGCACCTGGTTAATGGTAGCCATTACTCCCAGGAGCAGCAGCTTCTTTATTATCTCTGTTACCTGCTTGCCCAGCTTCTCACTCAATTCCTTTACAGAAACAGAGTCACCTATTTTTATAGGCTTTTTGGGTGTATGCACTTCTTCCTTCTTGGGTTCATTAAAACCTTTTTGCCTGAAGTTCTTATTGTACCCCGGCCTTCCCTGCTGATGCTTAAAGGGCGGTTTCCCCTGGGGAGTTCTTGCCTGAGGTTTTTTCCCTATTCTCTCTACCTTGGTGAAATCCTTTTTGGAATTCAACTGTACATTTTCTTCTTCTATATCAGGTGAAGCAGCAGTTTTTACTGTTGTATCCATAGGTCCGGGAGCAGCAGGCCTGGTATTATTGGCAGGATGCTGCTGGCCAGGACGCTGGGCAGGTCTTTGCTGGTTCTGAGGTGCCCGCTGCTGCGTCTGCTGGCCTTGCTGCGGCCTTTGCTGTTGCTGCTGGCCCTGTTGTGGCGGTCTCTGCTGCTGGCCCTGGCCCTGCTGTGCGGGTCTCTGCTGTGGTCTCTGCTGTTGCTGCTGACTGTTCTGCTGCTGCGGTCTTTGCTGATGACCTTGCTGTGCCGGTCTCTGCTGTGTCTGCTGACCGCTCTGTTGAGGCCTCTGCGTCTGTTGCGACGGCCTCTGCTGTTGCTGCTGACCGCTTTGCGGCGGCCTCTGTGCCTGTTGAGCTTGCTGTGCCTGCTGCTGCGGCCTCTGTTGAGGCTGCTGGGCCGGTGCCGCTTTCTGTGTACTCTGCTCCGGTTTTTTAGGAGCTGCTGCTGGCTTTGCAGGTTCTGCCGAAGCTTCCTTTTTATCAAGCTTTCCTTTGATCAAAGCTATGTCTGTATTCTCTAAAGTGCTCATATGGTTATGAACATCTATGTTAAGCTCATGGGCTGTTGCAATAAGATCCTTGCTTTGAACTCCAAGCTCCTTGGCCAGTTCATATATTCTTACTTTATTCAAGTAAATCACCCCCAGGTATTTCTTTTTTTGTAGCTTCAGCCTCAAGCTTTTCTTTGACGCTTTTGCTGAAGTTGTCATCGGTTATTCCAATCACCGATCTTTCGCTTTTCCCTATACAGTTTCCCAACTCTTCCTTCAAGCCCCATGTCGTTAATGCTATATTATAGAATGCTGCGGAATTTGTGAAGCGTTTTTTGGTATTGCCTGAAGCATCCTCAGCCAAGATCACAAGCTTTACCTTGCCGCTTCTTATGGAATTCCTTACCGCATCCTCGCCTGAAACCAACTTACCGGCTTTGTTGGCAAGGCCTATCATAGAATAAGCCCTATTCATCAGCAAGCTGCTCCCTTAATTTGTTGAACACCTCTGCATCTACCGGTACTTCCAGTGCTCTTTCAACTCTCTTTGCCTTGATAGCAGCTTCAAGACACTGTATGCTTGGGCATATATAGCATCCTCTGCCAGGTGCCTTTCCGGCTTTGTCGATGTCAACCTTACCTTCGGGGCTTCTTACGATCCTGATAAGCTCCTTTTTAGGCTTCATTTCATTACAGCCAAGACACTTTCTGAGAGGCACTTTTCTTTTTTTGAGCATTGAGCCACCTCCTTTAACTTCCGGAAACCTGTGACTGACTCTTTATGTCAATCTTCCAGCCTGTAAGCTTTGCTGCCAGCCTGGCATTCTGCCCTTCCTTGCCTATTGCGAGAGAAAGCTGTGAATCCCCTACCACTACCTTGGCAGCATTCATCTCCTGATTGATTTCCACATTCAACGCCTTTGCAGGGCTCAATGCACTGCCGACGAATATCAACGGATCGGGATTCCACTCTATGATATCTATCTTTTCGCCCCTGAGCTCATCAACGATTACCTGTACCCGCTGGCCTCTCTGCCCTACACATGCTCCAACGGGATCGATATTCTCATCATGGGAGTAAACAGCTATTTTTGTCCTTGAGCCTGCCTCCCTGGCGATGCTTTTTATTTCAACTATTCCGCTTTGTATTTCAGGAACTTCGAGCTCAAATAATCTTTTGACAAGTCCCGGATGGGTTCTCGACAATACTATCTGAGGCCCTTTATTGGTCTTCTTTACCTCTACAATGAAGGTCTTTATCCTGTCGCCTATGTTGTACTCTTCATTGGGGGTCTGCTCCCCCGGTCCCAGCACTGCTTCGGTCTTTCCCAGGTCTATGAATACGCTGTTCTTTTCCTTCCGCTGTACAAGTCCTGTTACTATTTCATTTTCCCTGCTTATATACTCGTCGAAAATTATGCCCCGTTCTGCTTCCCTGATCCTCTGAACAACAACCTGCTTTGCGGTCTGAGCTGCGATCCTTCCAAAGTTTTTGGGTGTAACCTTCATCTCAACAATATCGCCGATTTCATAATTCTTGTTCAAAGCCTTTGCTTCCTGCAGGCTGATATGCAGCAGGTCGTTTTCACTTTCTTCAGCTACTGTTTTCAGTGCATACACGTCAACTTCACCGGATTCCCTGTCTATTGTTACTTTCACATTCTGCGAGGTACCGAAATTTTTCTTGAATGCTGTGACCAGTGCAGCATCAATTGCATCAATCAACAGCTCCTTGGATATTCCTTTTTCCTTGGATATCTGATCCAACGCCTGGAGAAACTCTCCATTCATTTAATACTCCCTCCCATACATTTATATATTAAAACTCTATTACAGGCTTTATTAAAGCAATAGCGTCCTTTCCCAGCTGAACAGGCTTTCCGTCCATCTCAATTTCTACCGCTTCTGCAGTATGTCCTCTTAATATCCCCTCATAAACCTTTTTACCGTTCAAGGGAGTAAAAAGCCTGATCTCTATCAGCTTCCCGTTGTTCTTCTCATAGTCCCTGTCGGTTTTCAGCGGTCTTTCCAAGCCCGGGGAAGACACTTCAAATATATATGATTGCTCAATGGGATCAGCCTCATCAAGCAAGCTGCTCATTTCTTCGCTTACAGACTGACAGTCCTGTATTGTTATTCCGCCTTCCTTGTCGATGTATAGCCTCAGATACCAGTCAGAGCCTTCCTTCTTGTATTCCACTTCAACCAGCTCAAAGTTGTACCTGTCGGTTATCGGCTTGGCAAGCTCATATGCTATATCTTCAACCTTTCTTTTTGCCATTTTCGATTCTCCTTTTATGTGATATTCTGACTTATTTTATTCATATTAATACGAAAGAGTGGGATTGGCCCACTCTAATCTTTAAAGTCATTTGACCAGCACTGCAGCTTGCAGTCTGATCTATATCAGTAATATAGGAAAACATTATTTTCCTGTCACTAAAAAATTATAGCACTCTTTGTAATTACATGCAAGTTTTATGTTTTCCTATTTTCAGATATTTAAACATCTATTCCTATACCCGCAGCAAAAAGGCTTAGCTGGTTGCTTTCCGGAAGCCCGTCCAAACAGCCGTGGTTTTTCATTATTTCTATTACCGTCTTGGAAACCTTTGCTCTTTCGCGCAAATCATCCATTGAGATAAAGTCGGTCTCCTGCCTTGTGGACACTATATTCTGAGCGGCACTTGTCCCCAGTCCCTGAAGTGAACCCAGAGGCGGCAGTATGCCCTCTTCCGTTACCAGAAACTTATCTGCATCTGATTTATACAGGTTGACGGGCAGAAGCCTGATACCCCTCAGATACATTTCATAGGCAACCTCCAGCACAGTCATCAGGTTTTTTTCCTTTGTAGTTGCATTATTCCCCAATCTATCGATTTCTATCCATTTTGCCTTTATTGCATCAATTCCTTTTACGATCAGGTCTGCATCAAAATCATCCAGCTTGACTGTATAATAGGTTGCATAGAAGGCCTCCGGGTAAAACACCTTATAATAGGCTATTCTGAAGGACATCATCACATATGCGGTGGCATGTGCCTTTGGGAAAAGGTATTTGACCGTCTTGCAGGACTGTATGTACCAATCGGGAATGCCCTTCTCCCTCATAGCTTCTTCATACTCAGGAGTCAAGCCCTTACCCTTTCTTACGTTTTCGGCTATTTTAAAGGAGGTCTTGGGGTGCACTCCCTTGTATATAAGGAAAAGCATTATGTCATCCCTTGTGGCTATTACCTCTTTAAGTGTTCCCGTGCCGCCTCTTATAATATCCTGGGCATTGTTCAGCCATACATCGGTACCGTGTGAAAGCCCTGATATCCTTACCAGCTCAGCAAAGGTCTTGGGCTGTGTATCTATAAGCATCTGCCTTACAAATTTAGTACCGAATTCCGGTATACCCAGGCTTCCGACCATGCAGTCAATTTCTTCAAGGCTGATTCCCAGAGCTTCTGTTGAGGTAAAAAGGCTCATGGTCTTTTTGTCATCCAGGGGAATATTATTTACGCTGAAGCCTGTTATATCCTCCAGCATCCTTATTATTGACGGAACGTCATGACCCAGTATATCAAGCTTCAGCAGCCTTCCGCTTATAGAG
>JAEXXN010000332.1 GCA_023405875.1 Bacillota bacterium
CTCCTATCGTACTGCACATGTACTCAATTACACTAAGATCATGGGAGATGAATAAATAGGTAAGATTGTACTTCTGCTGCAGCTCCTGGAGAAGGTTTATAATCTGCGATTGTATGGAAACATCCAATGCAGACACCGCTTCATCCAGGATGATAAATTTAGGATTTAATGCCAGAGCCCTTGCAATGCCTATTCTCTGCCTTTGCCCACCTGAAAATTCATGAGGATATCTTTTCGCGTATCTTTTATCCAGCCCCACGACCTCCAGAAGCTCAAGCACCTTCTCTTTTCTTTCTTGGAGAGTCCCAATGCCGTGGATGTTCAAAGGGTCGATAATAGTTCTCTCAACAGTCATTCTGGGGTTTAAAGAAGCATAGGGATCCTGAAATACCATCTGGATATTTCTTCTGAATTTTCTCATTTCACTTTTCGGAAGCCTTGTTATGTCCATGCCGTCAAATACTATCTGTCCGCCGGTTTCGCTGTGAAGCTTGATTATCAGCCTTGCAACCGTAGATTTTCCACAGCCGGATTCTCCAACAAGGCCAAAGGTCTCCCCCTGTTCTATGCCGAAATTGATGCCATCTACCGCCTTAACAGCCATGCCTTTTTTCCCTTTGATTGGGAAGTGCTTTTTTAAATCCTTAACTTCTAATATCATATTACCTACTCCTTACTCTCACGGAAGCACCTGCAGTAATGACCCGGTTCAACCTCAACAAGCTCAGGCTGCTCTCGGATGCACTTTTCCTGTGAAGCATAGCAGCGTGCCTGGAATCTGCAGCCGGTAAGCTCATCAGCAGGATGAGGAACTGTCCCCTCAATAAAGCTTAGTTTTTTATCGCTCATACCTATACGCGGAATACAATCGAGAAGACTTTTTGTATAAGGATGCTGCGGATTTTTAAATATACTTGCGGTTCCTGCCATTTCAACAAACTGTCCCGAATACATTACAATTACCTTTTGGCACAGCTCTGCAATGACTCCCAGATTATGGCTGATAAACACAACTGCCATATTGTCTTCTTCTGCCAGGCTCTTAAGCAGATCCAGAATCTGTGCTTGTATAGTGACATCAAGTGCTGTCGTAGGTTCATCGGCTATAAGTATTTTAGGTTTTAAGGCTATCGCCATTGCAATCATTGCCCTCTGCCTCATTCCACCCGACAGTTGGTGAGGGTAGTCGTTTATTATCTCCTTAGCCCTTGGTATTCCTACCCTGTCAAGCAGCTCTACCGATTTTACCTGTATAGCTTTCTTGTCCAGAGCAGTATGGTTTCTGAACACTTCACCGATCTGATCTCCTATTGTAAATACAGGATTCAACGAAGTCATAGGCTCCTGAAATATCATGGATATCTCTTTTCCTCTTATCTTAGTCATTTCCTTTTCAGGAATTGAGAGCAAATCGGTACCTTCAAAAAGTATTTTCCCTTGATCTATCCTGCTGCTGTGTCTCGGCAACAGCCTCATTATAGAAAAGGAGGTTACGCTTTTCCCACTGCCGGATTCCCCTACCAGGCCTACTATTTCACCCTTCTCTACGCTGAAGGATACATCATTCACTGCCCTGACATAACCCATTTCCGTTTTAAATGACGTTGTTAAATTCTGAACCTGTAATATTGGCGCCATATGAACACATCCTACATTATTTGTTTTTTTCTGCTGTTGCCTTAAGAGCATTGTCCATTGCAACAACTATCTTTTCCAAGACTTCTTCATCATGTTCCAGTGTGATCGCATGGTGAGACAGAGGTTTGGGAACTACCAGTATCCCCTGCTCAAGCATTGCGTTTGCGAAATTCACATAGTTCTCTGCATTACTTCCTGCCGCGTCTCTATAGTTCTCTGCTTTTTCCGCAAAGTACCACTGCAAATGTCCGCCTCTGCCATTCATTATGGCTGTTATTCCATACTTTTTTGCACCCTTTTCAAATTCCGATTTCAAATAGAGGGTGCGCTTGTCCAAAGTTTCTCTGATTTTTCCGTCTTCGAGCATTTCCATAGCTGCCAGCGCAGCGGCCATTGAATACGCATGGCCGTTGAAGGTACCTACATAGCCGGTTTTTCCTCCAACCGGGGCCGCAATATTCATTACCTCATCTTTTCCGGCTACCGCAGCCAGAATATGACCGTTTGCAATTGCCTTTCCGAAGATGGACAGATCCGGTACTATTCCAAAATGTTTCTGACAGCTTCCGTCAGGTACTCTGAAACCTGTGAGCAGCTCATCAAATACCAGAAGTATTCCAAGTTCGTCACAAATCTCTCTCAGGCCCTTCAAATAACCTTCTTTTCCCTCAACAAAACCGATATCTATCATAAAAGGTTCAAGAATCAATGCTGCTATCCTGTCTTTATTCTCAGCCAGCAGTATTTTAGAAGACTCCAGATCATTGAACGGAATGACCAGAGATGAGTCTACGGCTTTTTTATCAAGTCCGCCTGAACCGGGCACTGAATTAGGCTTCCTTGCATCTCCCACATCACTCAGGCTGGGAAAATTACTTATATTTACATAATCCGTCCAGCCATTGTACGCACCTTCTACCAATGCAAAGTCATTCTTTCCCGTATAGGCTCTTGCCATATGCATAACATGAGTAATTGCTTCAGTACCGGAATTAGTGAATCTCACCTTGTCTACCGGGAATATTCTTCTGAAGGTCTCTGCAGCCTTCACTGCCAGTTCCGTTTCAGAGCCGGTAGTCAAACCGGGGCAAGACTTCAGATTTTCAGTAAACCTTCTGTTGAACTCCTCATTTCCATGGCCGAGCATTACTGCTCCGTTGCCGCAGTTCATATCAATATATTCATTGCCGTCAACATCATATAAGTATGCGCCTTTTCCACTTTTGAAGTATATCGGGTGAGGTACTCTATATCTGGAATTTGAATGTACGCCATAAGGTACGCTTTTTAATGCTCTTTCATACAGTTCTTTTGATTTTTCCATAATATCCTCCTGTGTAATTTCAGATTTCCGTTGCTCCGGGCTTTATGAATCTAACAGTTTCCACTCCTAGAATATACCGTTAAATTGGTTTACTGTATTGGCACTATGCATATTGCCGTATAAATAATTGATAAACTGCGGAAACTGTTCCTTTGAAACATTCTTGTATGCTCTGTAAACAGCTTCATTACCCCGCCAGTAAGCATACATAAAAGTCTTTCTGAACGGATGGGATATAAACCTTATCCTGGAGTCCACTGCAGCATCATTCATGAAGGCAAAATCCTTGAAAAATTGCTTGACCTCTTCTATTTCCTTATTTTCTTCATGGAGCATATGAGCTCCCCCGTAGGAGGCAAGGCTCTTCGCTGCCTGAAGAAGCCGGTTTATCCGGTCATCCAGGGATTTGTCCCATTCCAGGAAGCTTTCTCCGTTATCAGCAATGCCTTCAAATATAGGACTGCTTGCTGTGTTGGTGAATACAAGAGCAGCATCCAGAGGAATATCCCCTGCCTCTACTTTTTGTCTTCTTACCTCCATATGGGCAGCATGTCCGGGGAATGTCTCATGGGTTATAAGATGTTTAAGATCTTCATAGGTATGTTCCAGATCACCATTGATCAGCATTTGATTTCCCAGGAAATCAATATATGCATTATAAGGAACATCGTGAACTACCTGAGGCTCTATGTTTATATCCTCAATCTCCTTTATGCCGAACTCTATTGT
>JAEXXN010000030.1 GCA_023405875.1 Bacillota bacterium
GTAGATGCCATTTATATAATAATATTATCATTCTGTATATTCTTGTTGGTTTTTGTTAAATCTTGGGGTATAATGTAGAAACAATTTATAGCGCAGGAGGTATGGATATGGAAACAAGTCCACAGACAAATCCGGTATCAAGCTTATACAAGGTGAAAGATGCAACCATTTTCTTAGGAATACTTTACTGTATTACATTTGTACTTCTACTACCCATCCTGATAAAGTACAGCGACAGTGCACCCACTTTGCTGCAAATGTCTCTTTTTTCACTGTTATGTGTTGTTCTGGTCCATCTATTATTCAACTGGCTTTATTATTTAGTCATAGCCATTCCACTGATAATATCGGGGCTTATATTTATACTGGGATGGGCAATGTATATATACGCACCTTTGTGCACAGGTATAATTATGTTGATATTCAGCATATTCTCTTCAGCATTATCTGTATTAGGCGTATTTGACCTGGATACAAGCTGGATTGGATACATTACCTCATTCATTGAGCATTTAGGACAGTTTTTCATTGCAATAGGCGGCATATTCTGGTGGTTTGTGCAGAAGGGAGAATCCATAAAATACAGGGCATTATATGTTTATCTCGTTTTTCTTGTTTTCGTTGGAGCGCAGCTCGGAATCGGAGGTTTGCAGAATATATTCTACTTCCTTTTTATATGGTTGCTTTTATATCTCAAGATATCCGGAGTTGATGACATTAAGCAAAATATAAAAAGTATTACGGTCTTGTTCAGGCTGGGGGCTTCAATCGTGGTAATGGCAGGAATTACTGGCGCTAAACTTGTTGGGACAGGCCTAAGTGCCAGGCTTATGTTTGAATTTGGAAATAGCAATGCACTGTCTTCAAACTTCTATACAACATATCAGAATATTATTTTGATACTTTTACTCTTCGGAATTTGGACTCCGCAAAGCACGATTAAGAAAATACTACCGAAACAGGTGCAGGAAAAAGTTGGGTCATTTTATAGATTTTTACTATCTAAAGCAGACTTGTTTCAAATAAAAATATAAAATCTATTCACAATCATGACCACCGCTAAGCCGGGATATTTATTGTTATACACAACAAAAAACAGACTACAAAATGTAATCTGTTAATCACTTATATGGTGGGTAGTACTGGGCTCGAACCAGCGACCCCTACGATGTCAACGTAGTACTCTAACCAACTGAGCTAACCACCCGCGTTACTATGCTATTATAACATGTCTTGATTTGATGTTCAATACTATTGTTACACCAGTTCTGCAAAATAATCAGCTGAAGTTCTTCATTGCCGAAGAAAAATACAGACAGCAGGAAGCTTGCTGCTTCCTGCTGTCTGTCCGCTTTGCCATTTTCTTATTCGTTTTTTGTCTCTACATTTATATTCTTTTCTTCTCTTTTGAACTTCATTTTCTTTACTATCTCAGGAACCATGCCTACAAGGTTTTCTAGGTTTGACCTGCTCTTTACCGGAAGCAGTGTGACTGCGTCTTCTCTTATTACTATCACCGCATCAGGCGATATTTTGGCTCCTACTCCCACACCTGTTCCCATTCCGTCGTTGCCCTTTTCATCCTTTCCGCCGCCACCACCGCCGCCGCAGCCGAAGGATACTGTTATAACAGGGATCAATGTTGTTTCCCCTACTATAATAGGCTCGCCTACAACTGTTTCAGTTTTCAGGAATTTTTCAAGATGGCTGAATAATGTTTCCAGACTTTCATTTACCGGTGTTTTACCTTCCATGCTTATATCCTCCTTGATTTATATTCTTTTTACAAATTTGACTTACAGATATAAATACACTCTGATTTCAAAAAAGTTTCAGCTTTTTTTCCTTCTGAACCATATTTTTCTCACAGGCCTTTTAAAAAGCGTCCTTATGGTCTGATAGGCAAGGCTTCCCGCTGTCATGCTCCCCTCCGCCCGGATGTCAAGGTCAATCACCTCTCTTGTAAAGTCGGGAGCCAGGCTTATCCTTGCATGGGGTATCATAGCATTTATTATTCCTGTTGCACCGCAGAGGATTCCCGTTATTGACGGGTCCTCAAAGCCATAGGTTCCGTATAGATGAAGATATTTGGGCTTCAGAATCCTGACTACCCGCTTGAAATACTCTATTATTTCCTCAATAAAGGCTTTATTGGCAATATCCTTTATGCTGAAGCCCTTTTTCTGCTCCTGAGCCTTTTCCTTATTTTCAGGCAGCTCCTCTACTACTTCTTCCTCCACAGCAGCTTTTCTGCTTTTTATCCTGTATACCCTCCTGTTGAATACCCTGAGGGTCACAGCTACAGCTTCCTCTTCCACTTCTGCATTTATTCCGAGCAGCTTCCATGCCCAGCCAACAGCAACCTCAGCCTTGAACCTTTCTGACGTTATTACCTGTCCTGAGTAATTTACCGGTATGAGCAGCAGAAGCAGTACAAGCCCAAGGATGAAGAGCAGTATATAAAGCAATATTTTAATAATGACCAGCAAAATAAGCATCAGTCCAAACCTCCAAAACTAAATATCCCATGTGACCTCCTCAAGCAGCTTGACTACCTTTTTCTTCAGGAAAGCTGCAACAAAGCCTCCTACTCCTGAAGCAGTCCTTTTTACGTTCTTATTTATGCGTTTGCTGCCTGGAATAAAGGTAAAAAACCTTTTTGAATTATCAATTACGCTGCCGCACACTTTTAATCTCTTTTTCATTACGTATTTCAGCTTTTCTCTTCTGTTCACCT
>JAEXXN010000336.1 GCA_023405875.1 Bacillota bacterium
ATACACCGGAGGCGCGGCTCTGTTGAGTGAAATACGCAGGCAGGTAGGAGATAAGACTTTTTTCACTATACTGCAGAGCTATTATCAGAAGTACTCCTTCCAGAATGCGACTACCGAGGATTTTTTGGCAGTATGTGAGGAAGTAAGCGGCAAGGATTTTGACGAACTGTTCGACTATCACTTGAGCAGCGGGAAATAAGAAGAATACGACGTAGAAAATGTGCAACAACCGGAACGACGAGGGCGTCGTTCCCTACAATTATTCAATTATGGTGTAGGGAACGGCGCCCCGCCGTTCCTATTATGTCGCATCTTTCTACTTATGCGAAATATATACAATAGCAGGGGGTCACATATGGATAAGAAATATAGGATATTGGTTGTAAATCCGGGGTCCACATCAACAAAAATAGCTGCCTATGAAAATGAAGAGGAGCTCTTTACGAGGGTGGTTTCCCATTCCGCAGAGCAGATAAAAGGCTTCGACAGGATATATGACCAGTATGAATTCAGAAAGGAAATAGTTCTGGAGACACTTGCGGAAGAAGGTGTCTCCCTTGAAAGCTTTGACGCCCTCGCAGGGAGAGGCGGCAACATGAAGCCGGTGGCTGGAGGTACCTACAGTATAAATGAGCAGATGCTGGAGGACCTGCGGATAGGAGTAATGGGGCAGCATCCCTCCAATCTTGGGGCGAAGATCGTATCTGAGCTGGCAAAGCCTCTGGGGCTGCCGGCTTATATAGTCGACCCCGTTGTTGTTGACGAGCTGGAGGCTATTGCAAGGATTTCGGGGATGCCGGAAATAGAAAGAAAAGCAAAGGCTCATCCTTTGAATCAGAAGGCCGCAGCAAGGCGTGCGGCTTCCGAGCTGGGAAGGGAATACGCCGATATGAACCTGATCGTAGCACATTTGGGCGGAGGAATATCCATAGGCATACATAGAAAAGGAAGGATAGTGGATGTGAACAATGCGTTGGACGGGGACGGTACCTTTTCTCCCGAAAGGTCCGGGGGACTTCCTGTCGGGGCTTTGGTGGACATGTGTTTCTCCGGCAGCTATACAAAGAATGAAATCATGAGAAAAATAGTTGGAAACGGCGGCCTGACTGCTTACCTGGGAACCAATGACGGAAGAGAAGTACAGCGCAGGATAAAAGCCGGGGATGAGTATGCAAAGCTCATATATGAAGCTATGGCCTATCAGATAGCCAAGGAGATCGGAGCCGGAGCAACGGTGCTGAAGGGTAAGGTAGATGCGATCGTGCTGACCGGGGGAATAGCTCATGATACCGGTCTGGTTGGCTGGATAAGGGAAAGCGTTGACTTCATAGCACCTGTAAAGGTATATCCGGGGGAGCTTGAGATGATAGCCCTTTCCCAGGGTGTCATGAGGGTCCTCCGGGGCCAGGAAGAGGCCAGATCGTACAGGTAAAAATCAAGGCCCTGCGGATTGCAAAAATCTGCAGGGCCTTTTTGAAGTTAAAAATAATTGTTGAAAGTCTAAACAATCATAAGACTTTTTCCTTTGGCATCCGTAGTATACTATAGAAAGAGGAATGGAGGGACTGTAATGATAAAGAAAAAAGTGGGCAGCATTACCTTGGCTGTGGGGCTCATTACTGTTGGAGCACTGCTGTTCGCACAGAATTTTATGGATATACCCGTAAAGGACATATATAGATACTGGCCGGTGCTTCTTATAGGACTGGGACTGGAAATGGTGCTTTATATGGTGCTTTACGGCAGGAGCGGCAACGAGGTCAAGCTCAGTGTGGACGGCCTGTGCATAGTTTTTATAATAATACTCGGACTGATATCCAATGGTGTACGGTTCATGAATATCGATGTCCCGGGACGTATGTTTTTTGGATTCCACGGGGGTTCGATAGTTGACGGGGTCAGGTACAACAATCAGATAACAGAGACATATGTCAAGGATAATATTTCAGAGAGCTATAATATCAAGGAACTGAAGGTTACCAATGATTTTGGAGACATTAAGGTGCTGCCTGCCGAAGGGAAAGGCATAAGAATTGAGGCGGAGGTAGCAGTAAAATACGGCAATGAGGCTATGGCAAGGGAGTACGTCAAAAATGCCATACAGATAAAAGAAGGAGAGATCACTGAGATCTCCCCGAAGGAACCGGTCAACTGGAACAAAAAGGACTATTCAAAGGCACAGATAGATTTTGTTATATATGCGCCGAAGCAGATAAACCTGGATGCAAGAGGAAGCTTTGGCGACATAAGTGCAGATGGAATAGACGGCAAATGTATTATTGAGAACAAGAACGGCGAAATCAAAGCTTCAAATATAGGCGGAGATTTGAAGGTAGATAACGCCTTCGGTGATATAGAGGTAAGCAATGTGGGTGGGAAAGCAGAAATAAATAATAAAAACGGCCAGATAGAAGCAGACCATATTTCAGGCTCGGCGGTTATTGAGGGCCACTTTGGAGACATTGAAGTAAAAACTGTAGGCGGGGATGCAAAGATAGTCAGCAGCAACGGACAGATCACTGCTTATGATATCAACGGCAAGGCAGAGCTGATCAACTCCTTCGGAGATATAAACATTGCCCGGGCAAAGGGCGGAATAATTGTGGAAAACAAGAACGGAAGGATAGAAGCAGAAGCGGTGACCGGAAATGCATCAGTAAAGAACGCCTTCGGGGATATATATTTCAAATCAGCCAGCCTGAATGAC
This sequence comes from Bacillota bacterium, assembly GCA_023405875.1. Taxonomy (GTDB): domain Bacteria; phylum Bacillota; class Clostridia; order Lutisporales; family Lutisporaceae; genus BRH-c25. Next base: position 2,708 of record JAEXXN010000336.1, read on the forward strand.
GGGGATATATACGCCAAGACAAAATTCGGCGATATCGACTGCGAAAAGCCTCTCCAGCTTAAAAAGGAAGGTCAGGATACCGTTGCACAGGGCAAGCTGGGCTCGGGGCAGTACAGGATAGAGCTTGAGACCAACAACGGGAATATAAGCATAGAGTAAGGCTCAGAAAATGAGCCTTTATTCTTTTTTATCCTTATGGTAAATTGTTCATAAGTAATCATTATTCGGAATTTGGAGGGCATATGTACAAGGATATAAAAGCGGTAATATTTGATGTAGACGGTACACTGGTGGATTCCATGTGGATATGGAAGCAGGTGGACATAGAATTTCTCGGGAAAAGAGGGATTCCGCTTCCGGAGAAGCTGCAGTCCGAAATAGAGGGAATGAGCTTCTCGGAAACGGCAATATATTTCAAGGCCAAATTTGACCTCCGGGAGACCCTGGAGGAGATAAAGGCAGAATGGAATGCAATGGCCGAGGACTACTACAGGACACACATAAAGCTGAAGGGCGGAGTCAAGGAATTACTTGAGCTGCTCCAGGACAAGGGGTTTACAATGGGAATAGCTACAAGCAATTCCCGGGAGCTGGTTGACCATATGCTGGCCAATCACGGAATAAGACAATATTTTTCAAAAATAAGGACCTCCTGCGAGGTGGAAAAGGGAAAGCCGCATCCCGATGTATACCTGAAGGTAGCTGAGGATATGGGCATAGCACCGGATAATTGCCTTGTATTTGAGGACACCCTGGCGGGAGTAATGGCGGCAAAGTCGGCGGGTATGAAGGTATTTGCGGTGGCCGACGAGATATCCTTCGAGTCGAAGGATAAGCTTGCGGAGATGACTGAGGGCTACATCCACAGCTTTGAAGAGGTAATGAAGTATTTTCGGTAAAGCTTTGAAAAAAGAGTGATAAGATATGATTTGTGAAATATCGAAGAAGCAATAGCCTTGTATATCGACTCGCACCCTATAAGCTTTGGACAGAATCTGAGCTCGATAGGCCGGAAAATCCTAACGCTCATAACCCGACGTCCTGTCGGTATGAGCTGGCTTCGCATCCTTGCTCAGCCCACGGATTTTCCGGCCTATCTTCACCCGATTCTGTTACCCAAAGCTTATAAAGTGCTCCCTGATATACAAGGCTATTGCTTCTTTAGACTCAACTTTGTCTTTTGAGCTTCTATTTTTAAAAATCAAAATTACTCTTTTAATTTGTGAAGTGAAAGTTTGAGACATTGCGTCTTAAGTTACATAAGAACAAATAAAATTCCGGATTCATACCAGAATAATTAATACTGAAAATATTATTTTTTATGCTGCAAGGTTTATTGCAAAAGATGCGGCTCTTCATTTTTTTTATGGTGGGAAGTGATAGGTTGAGGGACGAAGAACTGGTTTCATATATAATAAAGGGTAAGACTGAACTGTTCTCGGTTATAATAGACAGGTATCAGTCCAAGGTTTTCTCAACGGTCTATCACTATACACACGATCATGAGGAAGCCAGGGACCTGACCCAGGAGATATTCATCAAGCTTTACAACAACCTGGAAAGCTACCAGAGCAAGGCCTCCTTCTCCACGTGGCTGTACAGGATAGCAGTAAACAGGTGTATTGACTGGACCAGAAAAAAGAGGCTTCCGACGGTATCCGCCATGTATGACGGCAGTGAAGAGGAAATAGATATATACGATACCATAGCAGACAGGGGCGGAGGTCCCGAAGAGGAGCTTATAAAGCAGGAAAACAGGGCATACATCAGGAAAGTGGTGGAGGATCTGCCCGAGATTTATAAAACTGTCATAATACTATACTACTTTGAAGATTTCAGCCCCCAGGAGATATCGGATATAACCGACATTCCCAAGCGCACCATAGAGACGAGACTTTACAGGGGCAAGAACCTTCTGAAGCTCAGACTGGAAGAATTGGTTTGCGGAGGTGAAAAAAATGTGCTGCAATGAATACAGATACAATCTTCATGAATATTCGACCGGAAAATTGAGTGAGCTTGAGAGCCATGCAACAATAAAGCATCTGAAGTCCTGTGAAAAATGCCGTAGGGAACTGGAGGAGATCAGAGCGCTGAAAAGCTTTCTGAAGGCGGGTATTCAGGATATGCCGCTGCCTCCCATGGATCTGAAGTCAGGGATAATGAAGTCCATTAACCTGAGAAGGTATGACGCACCGCGCCGCAATACGCTTGGGGAGCTGGCAAACTGGGGAATGAGCCTTGTCGCAGCAGGTTTGATACTTTTGCTGGTCAACATAGCTCCTGCGGGCGATCTGTCACAGGCACAGAATGATTGGGATACCAGAAGGGAAAATATAAGAGAGAAGATATATCAGCCCATTAGTTCAATAAATGAGGGATTGGACGAGTTTACAAGCAGGATCACTCAGCTCGATGGGATTACAGGGAGAATGGAAAGAGAGAAAAAGGGAGGAAGTTCAGATGAAATGTAAGTATCATAAGGAAGCAGAAGCAAAATTTATCTGTGATAAATGCAAGCAGCCCATTTGTGAAGAGTGTTCCGTAGATGTGAACGGCAATAAGATATGCAGCAGCTGCATTCAGAAGTCGTTATTCTCTAACGATGGCCATTATTACAAGGGAGGCCTGATTGAGAACTTTGTGTTCTTCTGCTTTGCAGTAATACCGGGAGCGGCCCAGATGTACATGAACCTTTTCAAAAGAGGGTTCCAGATGATGTTCGGGTTTATAGGCGCCATGGTGCTGTTCAGCTATATCAACACCGAAAGCATGATACCGCTTATAATAATACCCACCTGGTTTTTCAGCTTCTTTGACAGCTATGCCATAAGAAGAAGGCTCAGAAGAGGAGAAATGGTAGAAGACGCAACGATATTTGATTACAATATAATACTTCAGAACAAGAGAGCAGTGGGAATGGTAGTATTGGTCCTGGGCATACTGGGAGTTGTCAACGCCTTTGAAGATTCGGTACTTCGGCAGATCTTCGGCGGTCAGCTTTATTGGGCTATCAAGAGAAGCATAGTACCGCTGGCCTTGGTTATTGCAGGTGTTATGGTATTGACCAAAACCAAAAAGGCAGAAGAGCAGCAGAACAACAACGACGAACAGGATATGGAGCTGTAAAAAAGTATTATTATCCTTCAAAATCTGATATAATTAAAATATTACTACCCGTAAAATTGAATATTTTACGGGTTTTTTGCAAACAAAATGCATTTGGAAACGAGGTGGATCTCATGAATATTATGATAGAAAAAGATGCAGTGGAATATATAAAAAAACACTCACAGGACAATTCGGTTCTACTCTATATCCATACCTCCAGCGCCGGCTGATGCGGTGTCATACCAACTCCGACAGTTCAGTTGGAGAAGCCCAGGCTTGCCGATAAATTTGACGTATTTGAAGTGGACGGTATCAATGTCTATATCAGGAAGGACATTAAGCTCACTGACGGTAATGTGCGTGTTTTCCTGCGAAGGTTCCTCTGGATAAAGGACCTGGCAGTAGACGGACTGAGTATAAATTACTAAAAACCCTGTTTTATACATTGACTTATCGCGAGCAATTCACTATAATGGAAATTGAGCTCAAAAAATCAATAATGTGCCCGTAGCTCAGCTGGATAGAGTGTCTGACTACGAATCAGAAGGTCGTGGGTTCGACTCCCTCCGGGCACACCATAACAAAGTAATTGCAATGGTTTGAGACCATTTAGAAACTATAAAAAGCTGAAAGCAGACCTACTGACTATTTAGTTGAAAATAGACTAGTCAGTGGGTTTCTTTTATTTTTTGTTTTCTTCTCTGATCAGTCGAAATTTACTATGAAAGGAAGAAAGAAATTAGAATTAAACTAACAGCACCAAACAGTATGGCAAAGACTATCAGTGAAGGCTTCAAAGAGCTCAATAGGTATTTTAGCGTAAAGAATTTATCAGAGAAAACACTTGATTATTATGAAGAGCGTTTAGCACGCTTCTACAAATTCTACTCTGAAGAGGGACTATTATCGGACATAACACAATAAACAGTTGAGGACTATATTTCATTTCTAAAAACCAACACTGGCTTCAACAGTATATCAATCAATTCTTTGCTAAGAGGGCTTAGAGCAATTTTATACTACTTCATGAAAACTGAATATGTTCTAGAGTTTAAAATTCAATTAGTAAAGTCAGAGAAGAGTGTAAAGGAGCCTTATGCAGAAACGGAATTAAAATTGCTCTTGAAAAAGCCGGACATAAAGCACAGTATCTTCACAGAGTACAGAGGTTGGGTAATAATAAATTAATAGACTAAATACATTTTTTCAATAAGCATAGTAATGCAATAACGTCCATGTACTAAGGCATTTCCTCTGTACCAATACAATAGAAACAGGATATAGCATTCATGAAGTCGCTAATCAGGCAGGGCATAGTAATATACATATAAATTTGCTGTAACAATATCACACAAAACCATGAAAAATATAATAATATATGGTATTATATACAATAGTTGTATTTAATATATATGGTATTCTGTTATTTATCAAGTGTGGGGGGTATTGTTATGTATTTATCAGTTAATAATTGCTTTGTTCTTGATAGGATAGTGAAGGGTTTTGAGGTTGCATACAGGTCTATTGTATGTGAGGTTATAATTAATAGGTGTCCGAATGAGAGCACTTTTCTAAAAGAACTAACTGAATTAAAAATAGTTACAAATAAAAATTCAATTGCAAGTAGTGAGAAATATTTGGCTAAGCTTCAAAGCCTTATAAATAACTATAAAGATGTTTATAAGGCTATTCAAGAGTGTAATAAGTGTGAAATTCAAAGGGATTATAGTCAGAATGAGGTACTTTATGTTAGTCAGATAATTGATTTAGTTGTATTGCTGTTTAACCCAAGTTTTAAACAATTATCATCAAATTTCAATACAGTTGAACAATTCATATATTATTCTGTTAATTATCAAAGAACGAGAAACAGTTTATCACATCCTGCTTCAAGTAAAATTCTGATTGATGAATCAAAAGAGGTAGTCACATATGTCAAAAAAATAATGGATGTTATAGATGACCATTACTTTTGGTATGTTAGCAAAGTAAATATTTATAAAGATATAGAAGAGTTTGTTAGGAATCTTAATAATAACCCGATATCTAAACATAATTTAAATGAAATAAGTTTCCAGCACAAAAAACTAATATATAGAGAAAAAGAATTAGAGTCTATGAAAGAACTAATAATTGGTAAAGGTGATTATTATAGAAAATCTGGTTCTTTGGTTGTTTATGGTTATGGTGGTGTTGGAAAGACTGCCTTAGTACTTGAGTTTATATATGAGTTTATTAAAGATATTATTGATAATAAGGTTAAAGACAAAATAGATTTTATACTGTTTTTTACAAGTAAAGAGGAGGTTTTGAATTACTCACAAACAACAGGTGACTTATATATCGATAAAATTCGTAAACAAATAAAGACATTTAACGATTACAAAGAAAATTTATTTTATTATTTAAATGTTAATTATATAAAGCAGTTAAATAACAAAAGAGGCATAGTGATAATAGATAATATAGAAACTTTAAAGGATGAAGACAAAAACGAAGTCATTGATTTTATAAAAGCAAGTCCAAGAACAATACAGTATATTATAACTTCAAGAAATGAAGAGAGGTGTGAAGACAAGCTTTATGTACATGAGTTTAATGAGAATAACAATGGGGAGCAATTTGTTGAAAAATACATTACTGAGAACAATTTAAATATAAATCTTACTAGGGAACAAAGAAAGGAGTTAGTTGCTTCTTCTAAAGGTAATACATTGATACTTGTGCTCGCTTTAGAAAGGATTAATGATGGGAAAACAAGTATAAATGCGATTATCTCTGAATTAAACAATGTTGCTTCTAAGAATGCGGAGATGATTGCAAACTTTATGTATAAAAACACTTTTGACATACTAATTAGAGAGTTGGTAGAGAAGGGATACTCGGTTATAGAATTATTAAGGGTTATATCACTATATGATGAACCAGTTGACATATATTCAATAAGCGTTTTATCTGATATATCTATAAAAAGTGTTGAATTTATGTGTGGTCTTCTATCAACAAAATTAGTACTTACTAAAGTTGAGGAATTATATACACTAAATGAATTTGCAAATAAGTTTATTTTTTCGAAATTAATGCCAGATATGATAGAGTATAATAAAATACGAAAGAAGATTGATGCATACAAGGCGAACCTAAAAGTAAAATTAGACAGGTTAGAGAACAAAAAAAAGGAATCTAAATTACTAATCGACATTCTAGAAGATTGGAAGCCCAGAAACTATATTGATAAGATTGCAATTGCAGAAGCCTTTAATTTATATTCTGACGCATTAGCTATTAAACGGTTGAAGGATATTAATGAAGTAAATGAAGGAATTAACAAAATAGAACGGCAGTTTAAAACACATGAGGTTAGAACATCACACCCGTATGTAAGGTATCAAAAGGCAAGAATATATCAATTATTCTTACCTAAAGCCAGGAATAAAGAGGAAATTAAGAACACTATAATTAGTTGCTATGAAGAAACTATATTGTCAGTACAGTTTGATTACAAGTATATTAGGAATACCAAATCATTTGCCTCAGTTTTATGGATATACGGAATATTTCTGAATGGTAAAGTTAATGATATCCCCAATGCTATAAAATATCTAGAAGAATCGAAAGAAATTTTTGAGAGCATAAAAATTCAAGACCCGAGTTATATAAAAATGCTGAGTGAATTATGTAACTGTTACACTAAAATTTATAACCAGAGTAAGAATATTGAATATTATAATTTAGCGGTAAAAATGCTCAGCATAATAAAGTCAAAAAGAAATTTGAATATTGACTTTGATTTTAGTACTTGTATTAAAATACATGAGAGATTATTGGGGAGTTAACACTAGTTGTAAACTCCATTAGTTTAATAAGGTACTAAGATTTATAATTTGCTCATATTCTGATTAGTAATATGATATGTATTGTGGGAAGCAATTGAAAAAAGACATAGCAACTTGACAGCAAATTAGAAGCAAAGTATAATGAGATAAAACTAAAGAATCAGTATTCTAAGCAGAAGGGACGGTTCTTTTTGCTTACGATACTGAAAGCAGAAAGAAACGTCCCCTTGCTTATTGTTTATATTCAGAAAGAAGACTTGTATGACCAATAAAGTAAACCCCATCGGTAGTTATAAGTGTACCGATGGGGCTTTGTTTTTAGGAGCAGCCAGCTTTCGCGCACCCTTACTTTTTTATACTGAATAGGAAAGTAAATTATATCATATAATGTTCCTTTTAGGAGGAATTACAAATATTTTGAAGAATAATAGTTACATTAATATTTATCTTTATATCATATTAGTTATTGGGAGGATATTTCATGGCTAGTGATATTGATGTTAATATTCTAAGAAAATTGTTTCTGGAAGAACTTGAAACAAAGCCTGTTTCCTATATAATTTCTAAATGGATGTTTGAATGTACTCCTTTTGTATTTAATACTATCGAGGATTGGCTATTATGGAAGGAGAAGTTATCAACTCTGCTTAAGGTTGATAGTAGGGCTATTACAATTACTGGCAGTGCATGTGTTGGATTTAGCTTAAACCCAGAAAAAAATTTTAGAGATTTTACTGATCAGTCTGATATTGACGTAGCAATAATATCATCTCACTACTTTGATATATCTTGGCATTATTTAAGAAATATTGGCCCTGAAAGGTTCAAACTTAATCAAATTCAGAAAAACTCGTTACATGATCATGTAAATAGGCTTATTTATTGGGGTACTATTGCTACCGATAAAATACTGGAAATCCTTCCTTTTGGAAAGCCGTGGATTGAATCTTTGGCTGAAATGGCTGATGTTGAACCCACTGTTGGCAGAGATATTAACTTAAGGATTTATAAAGATTTTGACTCGTTAAGAGCTTATCACAGTAACAACCTAAATAATATCAAAAACAATGTTTTGCTGAGAAAAATTGGAGGGGTATCGGATGAAATCATTCTTAAACACGACGCTTAGAAATGTTTTATGGTTTAAGCAAGCTTATGATAAACAAGAACTTGAAATGAAACCGCCTTTTCAAAGAAATCCTGTTTGGGTTACCAGGCAGAAAAGTTTCTTAATAGATAGTATATTAAACGGTTTTCCTATTCCTGAAATCTATATGCAGGAAGTAATCGAAGATTCGGGTAAAGCAAAATATATAATTGTTGATGGTCAACAGAGAATTCGTGCCGTTCTGGAATATTTAGAAGCGTTGTTTTCAATGGATGAAAAAGATAGTCCTAATTGGGCTAATATGTATTTTGACGAATTAACCGGAGCAGAAAAGAAAGCTATATATGAATATAATTTTGTTGTAAGAATTTTACCTGACATGGAGGAATCACAAACAAGAGAGATATTCCAACGTTTGAATAAAAACGTTGTGGCCCTAAACAAACAGGAATTAAGGCAAGCTACATACTGGGGTGAATTTATATCATTAATGAATTTGTTATCTGATAAAGAAATTTGGACAAAAATTGATTTGTTTACTCCGAATGATATCAGAAGAATGCTTGATGTTGAATATATTAGTGAACTTACAATAGCTATGCTTCATGGACTTCAGAATAAAAAGCAGCATCTGGACCGATATTATGAAATTTATGAAGAAAATTTTGAGCAAAAAGCATATGTATTTGATACTTTTAATTCTGTTCTGAGTGAAATTACAAAAATATTACCAGATATAAGTACAACCAGATGGAGTAAAAAGACAGATTTTTATTCACTTTTTTTATTGTTAGCAAAATACTCTGGTAAACTGCCTTTTTCAAAGGATGAACGGGTTACAGTCCGCAATAAATTGGTTGAATTTGGTGAAGAAATTGATAATTACTTAAAAACAGAGACTGTGAAAAACGGTAAATTTTCTAAATTGGCAGTAAATTATTCTTCAGGTATGAGAGCAACAACAGACCTTGGAAGCCGTAAACGTAGGGAAGAAGCTTTATTTTCGTTATTGGCTGATATACTTAATGGCTAATTTTTCATCACAATAAGCAGAAGGGACGGTTCTTTTTGCATCAGCTTATATGTTCAGCATATAAGCTGATGCAAGGTGCGAATACTTGCGAACCATATCAAGGGAGGTATGCCTCAGTATTTGCCGAAAGAAGTCGATTGTGAAAGATCGACTTCTTTTATTCTGAATGATACAATTACAATTGAAATTCAGCAACAAGAAGTGTGAGGTTTTATATGGGCAAAATAATAGATATAAGAGATAAATTAGTTTCCCGTGAAGTATTTGACGTCTATTCTGCCTGTATGTATATGCCAACATGGGAAAAATATTGTGAACTAGCCAACGAGTTTATTAGTGATAGTTTGGTTAGTATTTGGGGGTTTTCTCATGAAAACAATATAATTGGTGTAATAGTTATTAAGCAAGAAGAAACTCTAAAAGCTGAAATAAAAGGAATTGCAGTTAATCCCTTATATCGCAAACAAGGTATTGCAAAACAGCTTGTATGGCATGTCTTTGAAAATCTCCAGCTCTCTGCTTTGTTTGCAGAAACAGATAATGATGCTATTGGATTTTATAGAAATTGTGGTTTTCAAATAGACTCTTTTGTAAAACAATTTGATGAGGGAGATTTTCAGAGATATAAATGTGTTTTGCAGAAATTATGAGCATAATGGGAATCAAGGGGTGATATCTATATTCACCTGACCTGTCATAAGTATTTTATTTAAAGAAGTTGATTGTTATTTGTATGTGCAGTTGGCTTCTTTGTTTTTATGTGGTAAAATGAAAATCTTCATCATCATGCTACAAAGTGAAGTTATCGTTAAGGTTTTGTGCTTGAAATATTTTTGATACATACAATTTGCCGTCAGAGTTTATATCGGCGTAAAATACTTCGCTGAAATCATGAATACCGATCTGTTCAAGCTGTAAAGCAAGCCAAGGTCTGTCCAGCTTGAGCTGTTCCAAATTGCTGTCATAGACCTTTCCATCCGTAATGAGAGGGATAGACAGACCTTTCATGGAAGTCCTGATGTTCATGTCTGATGGAGTCAGTGGAAGAAACTGCGATTTTTTAAGAACACTGATACTTCCGCTGCCTTCTACAATAGCGAATTCAACCTCATTTAAGTCGAATACATCCTTTTCTCTTAACGCCATCAGCACATTTTCTACAGAGTATTTCAGTCTTTCCATGTTGGACTTAATAAATTGACCGTTCTGAATAATTACCGTTGGGCCAAAAGTGATTTTGCGTGCAAATTTTTTGTGGTTTATCAATAGATAGCTTACGAAATATTGAAGAGCAACGATGAGAAAAACTGAAAACAATGTGGGAAGGTGGGGGATATCCGGCTCCGAAATGTCAGCGCCAATGACACTTCCAATGACGATGATTGACAAAAAGTCATAGACAGGCAGTTCACCAATTTTGCGTCTGCCGGTTTTTAAAATCAAAAACAGGATCAGCGCCATCACCGAAACAATTCGAAAAGCAATTATTAAGTATACCATTTCTTTTCACCTCTGTATTTATTATTATGGACAATCTCAGGCTCATTTATAACGAGGCAAAAGATGTCCCTCACCTCTATAGGTGGTGGGTGCCGCTTTTGTTGTCCAACAGGCGGTGAGCATGTCTCCCGCCTCATTGAAATTTTGTTATAAGACTTTCCGGTTTTCTAAAAAACAGAGGATATACAACAAATATTATGGGGAGCCGATTTACATTTTGTGCAAGTCGACTTTTTTTATTTTTTGTTATACAATGACAATTGGAATACCAATTATGTATAATATGCGAAGGATTATTAGTGTACATGAATGAAAGAATTAAAAAAACCATTTTAAATTTACAAAGAAACAATATGCAGGGTTACTTTGTTGAAGATTCCAAAGACTTGCTCTCGCAGCTTTCCACACTACTGGTAAAAGGAGAACGAATTGGTTGCGGAGATTCTGTCACATTAGAGCAAACCGGAGTTTTTGAATATCTTAGAAGCGGAGCTTATACTTTTTATGATAAACATCAGCCTGGATTAACATCTGAGCAAAAACGGGAGATTTACTTAAAGAATTTTTATTCCGATACCTTTATAACGGGCACGAATGCCGTTATTGTGAATGGACAATTGTTTAACATCGATGGAAATGGAAGTCGGGTTGCCCCTATGCTTTATGGACCCAAACAAGTGATCGTTGTTGCCGGTATCAATAAAATAGTAGATACTGTGGATGATGCAGTATACCGCGCAAGACAGGTCGCGGCGCCACTGGATGCAAAGAGACTGAACAAGGATACCCCATGCGTAAAGCTCGGCAAATGTATTGATTGCAAACACAAACAACGAATTTGCAATGACTTCGTCTTGATTTCCAGACAGTTTATCAAGAACAGGATTAAGGTGTTTCTTTTAAACGGGGTGTACGGCTACTAACTTTAACAAGGATAAGAGGCTTGTTGCAGGTATAACGAGAAATGAAGCCTTCGTGCAACTATAGTAAGAGGTGACGACATTTGAAAAGCATTTTTAAGAAATATATTGATGAATGGGACCCAATGGGTTTATTTCCTTGCGCCCCGGATGATGAGTATGAACATGAAATTATAGAAGTTTGCAGCTCTTATAGACCCGGCATGACTGCTCCGGAGCTGGCAACGATAATAAAGAACGTTATAAATAGATGTTTTGCGGAAAATCTTGAAGATGAACATTGCCTGCCAACTGCAGAAAAAATAATTAATGATGTTAAATAATCAAACCTGTAAACATAAAGGCACTCTTCCTCGGGAGTGCCTTTATAACGTTCCTTTTATTTGATTGTTTTCATTGCCCTCATTGCATTTAAGATGGCGATCACAGTAACGCCCACATCACCAAAAACAGCTTCCCACATGCTTGCAATGCCTCCCGCAGCGAGGATCAGGACGATGACCTTGACACCCATTGCAAAGAGGATATTCTGCCAGACGATTGACCTCGTTTTACGGGCCACCCGGATGGCGGAAACAATCTTGGAAGGTTCATCGGTCATCAACACCACATCAGCGGCCTCTATGGCGGCGTCGGAACCCAGGGCTCCCATGGCGATCCCGATATCGGCCCTTGCCAGTACGGGAGCATCGTTGATACCGTCACCGACAAATACCAGCTTGCCCTTGCCCTTTCTGGTTTTGTCCAGCTGCTCCAGCTTTTCTACCTTTTGGTGAGGAAGAAGCTCGGAATAAACGGTATCCAGCCCGATCTCGCGGGCAATGGCTTCGCCCACGGCCTTGCTGTCCCCGGTAAGCATCGCTGTCTGGCTCACCCCTAGCTTCTTCAAGTCATGAATGGCCTTTTTGCTGTCCGGCTTTAATTCGTCAGAAATTACGATATAGCCTGCAAAACTGCCATCGACCGCTAAATACACAACGCTGCCCAATGCATTTGCGGGCTTCCAATCAACCTGCTCCGACTCCATCAGCTTGCCGTTTCCCGCCAGCACGGGCCTGCCGTCAAGCTTTACGCGGATTCCCAGTCCGGGGAGCTCCTCTTGCTCAGTAAGCCTTTGTGCATCGATCTCCTGTCCATATGCCTTCTGAATGGACAGGGCGATGGGATGGTTGGAGAAGCTCTCCGCGTGGGCGGCGTAAGACAAGAGCTCCTGCTCCGGCCAGCCATTCTCTCCAACCACAGAGGTCACCTTGAAAATGCCCTTTGTCAGTGTTCCGGTCTTGTCAAAAACGATGGTATCGACGCTGTTCAGCGCCTCCAGATAATTACTTCCCTTGATCAGGATCCCGTTTTTGGACGCCCCGCCAATACCGCCGAAAAAGCTGAGAGGAATGGAAATAACCAACGCGCAGGGGCAGGACACTACCAGAAAGGCAAGTGCCCGGTAAATCCAGTCGCTGAAAACGGCGCCGGGAATCACAAGAGGCGGAATCACCGCCAGTGCAAGCGCGGCAAAGGTGACAATGGGAGTGTAGTATCTTGCAAATTTTGTGATGAAGTTCTCGGTCGGCGCCTTTTTGCTGCTGGCGTTCTGAACCAGGTCCAGGATCCTGGAGATGGTAGACTCGCCAAATTCCTTGGAAACCTCAACAGTCAAAACCCCATTCTTGTTGATGGAACCGGAGAGTACCTCACTGCCGGGCTCCACGTCACGGGGAAGGGCTTCGCCGGTGAGGGCAGAGGTGTCCAAAGCGGAAAAACCTTCTATAATAAGGCCGTCCAGCGGGATTTTTTCACCGGGTTTTACAATGATAAAGTCACCGATGCCCACTTCCTCCGGCGAGACTTTGCGTACTTCATTGCCTACCTTCAGGTTGGCAAAGTCAGGCCGTATATCCATAAGCGCGGAGATGGATTTGCGGGAACGGTTGACAGCCAGCCTTTGGAATGCCTCACCGACCTGATAAAAGAGCATGACTGCCACACCCTCAGGGTATTCCCCAATGGCAAAAGCTCCAATGGTCGCGACACTCATCAAAAAGTTTTCGTCAAACACCTGTCCCTTGGATATGTTTTTCAGCGCCCGGAGAACGACCTCACCGCCTACCAAAAGATAACTGATGAGAAATACAATAAAACCAACCGGCTGGGCGAAATCAAACAGTGTACCGGTGACAAACAGACCGGCTCCAACTCCAAGGCTCAGGCGATGCGTCCACTTTTTCAAAATGGCTGAGCTGTCCGTTCCAGAGGGCTTTTTATCCGTATAAGAGATTTGAATTGCGGGTTCGATGTCCAGGGCAATCTGGGACGCCTGGCGCACGATGGCGGGCAGATTTTTCCGGTCTACCGCCTCGATAGTCAGCTTTTGGGAAACAAAATCCAGGGAGGCCGTCTTGACACCGTCAATACGATTGACCCGAGACTCAATTTTCTGTGCACAATCCCCGCAGCACAGGCCAAGCAGGTACAGAACCTTCTGGCCGGGCTGAGCAATTTCTCTTTCAATCATAACGACTTGGGAATCGTGCCGTTTCACAATAGCATCTGCCTGCGCAACAAGGCTGTTTGCCGTAGAGCTGCCCTCGATTTCCATGATAAGGGTCTTTGATACAAAATCGACGGCAGCGGAGGATACACCACTGAGCTTACCCACATCCCGTTCGATTTTGGCGGCGCAGTTACCGCAGCAGAGCCCCTCTAATATAAATTCTTTTTTAATGGCTGCATCCAAGTCTGCTCACCGTCGCTTTCTTTCACGCTTCCTTTACCACAATATCCTCATCATGGGAGACGGCGATACGGGTAATATCCTTGAGTAATGCTTCGGTTTCCGTGTCGGATTCTACATAGAGAATGGTGGTATCCGCATTAACTTCCGCGTTTTTGACACCGATTAGAAGCCTGACATCCTTTTGGATTTTGGCGGCGCAGTTTTCGCAGCAAAGTCCTTCCAGGACATATTGTTTTTTCGTTGTAGCCATAGTTCATATCTCCTTTTCAAAATAAAATATTTAGCTGAATGGTTGATTATATATTCAACTAATTACACAAAAAATAGCCTTAAAAAGCCTGTGGCAATGATTGTGGTACCATACCGGTAAATGACTTCTTGCAGGGTAAATCCTCCCTTCTGACAAATTAACAATGGCCTTATGTAATCATCGGCATGATATCAGTGAGCTTGAAACCGTCAGGCGAAAAAAGCCTCCTCAGCGGACGCTACTCTTCGCAAACATGAAGCAGCCCCTGGTCAAAAATGGATTTGACATGTTCATCGGCAAGAGAGTAGTAGACCACCCTTCCATCTTTACGGTGCTTCACCAGCTTGGCTTGTTTGAGGATGCGAAGCTGGTGTGAAATGGAGGATTTGGTCATGCCCAAAAGAACGGAGATATCGCAAACACACATCTCTGCCCGGAACAGGGCACAAAGGATTTTGACCCGCGTGGAATCACTGAACACTTTAAAGACGTCCGCTAAATCAAGGAGAATATCATCATCAGGCATATGCTCCCGGACATCATTCACAACCTCTTCATGAATTATATTGCAGTCGCATCGGTCAATATCGGCTACGTATGCGCACATAGGACTAACCTCCAATTAGTTGAATAGTTGAATTACCTTTCAATCATATTATATGCCGATGCTGTTTTAATGTCAATAACTTTGGTGCCTGGCACCTAAGATTTTAGGAGATTATTATAACAAGATTTCAATGAGGGTTTTTGCAGACTTGCAAAAACCTACCCGAGCGTTTCAACGAGGATGGAGATATACTCACCGCCTGTTTGACAACGAAAGCGGTACCCGCTACCTATAAGTGGTGGGGACATCTTTTGCCTCGTTATAGAACCACGGAATATGAATATGTTGATATATTATTATGCTTAAAAGTGATATAATTAGCTAAAGTCAACAGCATGTTGAATTTAAAAAGACGACAAAATCCTGCCGTCCACAAATGATACTTGGAGGTGTGTTATGATACGAAAAATAACAGCGTTTTTAATAAGCTTGGTATTATTGGCCGGCTTTACCATCCCTACCTTTGCAAGTGAGGATTTCAGCGATATTTTATATCATTGGGGAACGCCTTTCATTGTAGAAATGAAAGAGCTTGGCATTGTGAACGGCTATGAGGACGGCAATTTTTATCCGGACAGAACTATAACCCGCGCCGAGTTTTCGGTGATGCTGTCAAGGCTGATCAGAATTCCGGAGGCATATGAGCCTGCAAGCAAATTCTATGATGTTGGCAGCAAGGATTGGTTTAATCGCGGAGTAGTCTTTTTAGCAGACAACGGCATATTGAATGACGAGCCGGAGGGCTTTGGGTTGAAGCCGATGTTCAGGCCCAAGGATAACATAACCCGTGAGGAGCTGGCGGTCGTCCTTGACAGGTTTGGTAACGGGTATATCCTCCAATGGGGCAGTGCTGTTGGAACTGACGTTAATGCATATAGCGATGTCCGGGATATTGCTCCCTACGCATTGGAAAGTGTGCAAAAAGTTATTGATAATGAGTTGATGACAGGTTATGGTTCCGTTGCTGGAGGCAACTTTATGTGGAAACCGGAAAAAGAAGTGACCCGTGCAGAGGCAGCAAAGATTATTGCGGAACTATACCATAAATTGAACGCTATCTCGAATTATAAAACTGAAATCCCTGATGAAATAAAGGACATCGTAACTGAAAAAACTTATACTGAAAGCTGGAATGGCAGCGGCGAAGCCATAATATCCGTTTATCATAAAGCAACCCATGAGAAAAACCGGGAAATGGGATTTGTTTTTGATATTGTGAGGCATAAGCATAATGAGCTGGATAAAGTCACCGATATAGCAGAAAATATTGGCGGTATAACAATTTTCGCCTATGACGACAAGTATTACTATTCCTGGGAAGCTCCGACTGACGTGCAGTTTGATATAAATGATAAAACCGGAGAAGCCGAATACAAAGATATTGAAAGTAAAATTCAAGAAATCATTGCTGCTTTCATCAAAGACAATAAATTAGAGCAGTTCAGAAAAATGGATTAAGCAAAAGCTAAAAAATATGAAGCTGCTCTTAGGCAAGTAAAATATCTGCAGCTATTTCGCCAGTGTCAAATATTTTTTGTGATTATAAAAAACCTTGAGCGATCAAGGTTTTTTGTTTTTGCTTTATATGGAGTAAGATGTGGAAGGATTACTCCAGAGCAACACAAAAAAATTTTGACCAACCTTATATATCTGAGTAAAGAGAAGCTGATTACATAGAAAAATGCATAGGGGCACTTAGGCGTAATGGAACGAATTAAAGAGCATATTTATGTATTTCATGGGAAAATAATGAATAACTGTATTAAACAGGAAAATTGCGGCTTGATATGGAAACGTTTTCCATATATAATGAACTTGTCCAAATAAATATATGAAGGAGTGGTTCTTATGAAAAAGAATTCGGTCAAATTAACAGCCATTGCATGCATGCTGGCATTAGCGTTTTCAATTTTTGGGTTTTCCCCGGTATATGCTGATTACACCAACCTTGACCCACAGCACAATGAAGTAGAGCCGAATGACATTGCAGAAGATGCCAACATAATCCCCTTTGAAAGTACTGGATACGGCTATGCAAGAGGAACATACGGATACTTTGGAGACACAGATCACTTTGTGTTTGAAAGTATGGGGAATAATGAATTAAAGTTTCAATTTTCGGTTTTAGGGCCTCTATCAATCCAGAAGCATACAAATTATAACATAATCATGTATGATAAAACAGCCGATGAAGATATATTCTTTGAATATATTGTTAAAGACAGTAATGGCAAACCCCAAAAATTAGTTTGCAATTTTAACGCAGTGGCAGGACATACATATGTAATTTATGTATTTAATGACGATTCTCAAACAGGTGGCGTTCCTAGCCCGGCTATAGGAGCACAATATGGCATAGGTATATGGAATAACAAATAGAATCAAAACAATAAATCAGGCAGTTCTGTTATAAGAACCGTCTAAAGCTTACAGACAAAAACCTTGGATTTCCAAGGTTTTTGTTGTATCAGGGCTAGAAGGCTTAAAGGAGTTAGGTCAAAAAGTCCTGGGACAGCGCAATCAAAAACCATTAAGAGTCATTGACTCTTAATGGTTTTCTAAAGGGTAAGCCCTGATTATTTTCCATTTGGGAAATGCCGTCCTTATCATGCAGCTCAATAAAAGGAAGGAGCTATTGTGCTCTTTGCCGAAGCAGGGAAAACTCCTTACGTACCATAAACATCGTCCAAATTACTATTACCGCGTCAATAGCAAAGGAGCCGTAATAAATCCCTGCAACCCCGATTGCTTTTGGCAGAAAAAGCATGACGGGAACGTAAAATACCAGCTGCCGCGCAATACCGATAATAGCCGCGGGTTTTCCCTTGTCGACGGAAGGAAACAGCGTCATGGCCATAAAGATAAAGGACAGTACAGGCAAAATTGCCATGTACACCCTGAAATACATGAGTTCCGCGCCGGTAAACACCGCATCCTTCATCATCAAGCCCAGGACCGGGCCGGGTATTGCTATGGACACAAGCCAGAAGGGCAGCGTCAATATCATGGCGGTTATTGCAAATATCTTGTAAGAGCTTATGACGCGGTCGTATTTCTGTGCGCCGTAATTGATGCCGATCACCGGCTGCAGAGCACGCATCAGGCCGAAAATAGGCGTGAGCAGGAAGGTGAAGATACGATATACCACGCCGTAAAAAGCTATATCCGTTGTTGTTCCGTATTTGGAAAGAGCATTGAACACAAACACTGCCTGCACAAGGCTCATGACACTCATGATCAAAGATGACATGCCCAGCCTCAGCACTGAAGTCCCGATCTCCTTATCCCAGCGGAGGGAAACCAGCCTGGACTGGAAGGTTGCCCAGCCCTTTCCAAAATAAATCCAGCTCACAAGGGTATAGACCAGCATACCGATATTGGTTGCCCATGCCGCACCCTCGATGCCCCATTGAAATACTACGATGAAGAGATATTTAAATACTACATCCACTGCTAAGCCGATGCCCATCATGACAGCCGCTGTTTTCATTTTGCCTTCGGCGCGGATTATCATGTTTCCCGCCAGGCCGTATACCCAGAAAAAAGCACCATAAATCGTTATGCGTAAGTATTGGTCACCCAGTACCAGGGCCTCACCCTTTCCGCCCATCATGGCGACCAGCTGTGTGGAAAAAACCAGCCCAAGCAGCATATAGATTGCGGTTACGATGAAGGAAAGCAAATTGACATTGCCCAACAGCCGCTCCTGGGTTTTCCTGTCCTTTGCACCGATAGCAATACTCAAGACGGACCCCGCGCCCACCCCGAGCAGGGAGCCGAAGGCCACGCTGATCTGGGACAGCGGGTATGCCACAGAAACACCCGCCAGGGCCGCTTCACCCACGAACCGGCCGACGAAGAACGCATCCAGCACGGAATTCATGCCATACAACACCATTGCCACAATTGCCGGCCAGGATAGATCGGCCATAACCTTCCAAAGATTGCCGTCCAATATAAAATGCTTTTGTTTTTCCTTTTCGTCAATTAATGTGTTATTCATTCAGACCCCTCCTAAAAATTATTAGTAAATTGCAAATGAGACTATTGAGTTAACTCGTTATCAGCCGGTACAATGAGTTGAGTTAGAATATTCTAACTGTGTGGCAAAAATTTTTTGAACTGCTTAAAGCCCCAAAAGCTGAAACCATCCCGCCCTATAAAATTCCTTAAGGCTGTTGATATACTCCGTAGCCTTCTCCTTGGGCATGTCGTGGGCCACAATTTCAAATACTCCGGAAAACATAGCGTTGGCCAGGATATGGATCAGCTGCTCATCCATATCGCGCACCGGCTGTCCTGCCTGGTGCATGGCTGCAATAAAGCGAAGGGTCGCCTGTGTTTCGATCTCCACCATTTCATTGATATAAGCAGCATACTCAGTACCGGCAGAGCAGCAGACCAGAAGCTTAAATGCATCATAATGGCTGTAGATATATTCTACCATCCACGCCATACTTTCATCGGAGGTCCGGACCATCTCCGCGGCCTGCCTCTCCGCAGGGCGTTCAGCAAATTCCTGCTGGGTTACTATGTATTTATCTAAAAGTTCTTTGGCCGGCTGGGCCACCAGTGCCTCAAACAAAGCCTTTTTGTCGGGGAAGTAGCCGTATATGGCACCGGTTGTTACTCCTGCCGCTTTCGCTATAGCGCGTAGAGATGCGCCTTCAAAGCCTTTTTGTAAAAATTCGTCCCGACCGCAGTTCAATATGTTTTGCAGGGTGTATTCAGCCATTTCATTCTCCCCTTTAGAAATATAACAGCGTTATATTAACACTGTTATATTTCCTTTGTCAAGAAGTATATAAAAATTATTTCAAAAGGCCAAAAAAGCAGGGGGGACGGTTCTTTCTGCTTTTACGGCAGGCCTGTAAAAGCATCTGTAAGTATCTACGTGTCGTTTCTGCACATTGATTTATGATATAATTTATATATTAATTAAGCGAAGAAAGCGGGAATTTTTATGAAAGTAATCGACCTGACGCATACCATTTCAGAAAATATGCCGGTCTATCCCGGCACAGAGAGGCCCAAACTGGAAGTTGCCAATACATATGAGGAGCACGGCTTCAAAGAGACTTTGCTGACGATGTTTTCACATACAGGTACCCACATGGATTCGCCTGCACATTTATTCGCCGGAAGAACTACTTTGGATTCGTTTGCGGCGGAGCAATTTGTAGGGACAGGCTTGGTTATTGATTGCAGCGACTTACATGAAGGGCAAAGAATCACAATGAAGTATATCGAGGGTGTGAAAGAAAAAGCCGACCAGGCAGAATTTATTTTGTTTTACACAGGTTGGGACAAGCTATGGGGTACAAGCTCTTATTTCGGGGAGTATCCATATATTACAGAAGAGGTTGCCGAATATTTGATCAGAAGTAAGAAGAAGGGTGTAGGCCTGGATATGATCGGCATTGATCCTGTTTCAGATGCAAACCTGACTATCCATAAAAAGCTTTTTTCCAGCTCTGAGATAGTTGTAATTGAAAACCTCACAGGGCTTAAGGAAATAGGGAGTGAATTGTTCACCTTCTGTGCTCTTCCAATGAAGTATGAGAACTCCGACGGAGCACCGATCCGGGCAATTGCAATCATAAACGGATGATGGACGGCAGTTTGCCGCTATCAGCTTATCTTTAGAAGGTTAGGTTCCCAGTCTGTCAACTTGTAGCTTGTTTCTTGATAAGCCGGTATGTCGACAGACTGGTACTTAAATTGTTAAGTCCTATTCCTTTTTAAAGCTTCCGCAGTCCGTGCATTCCTGGGTTTGAGCAGGGTTATGATGTTTAACAACTTCGATATGTTCAAGAGTACAAAAATTCTTGCTCTTGGCATGATATTGACATTCATTAACATTACAACCAATACTGTTATTTTGCATAGTCACACCTCCTCTGTATTATCAAAAATATTATTTGACTTCGAGAAGCAGTTTATACAAATATTAAATTGGGACACCTGATATAGACAAGTGCCAAGCGCTTTGCTTATGGTATAATATGGATAAGGCTGTTGTTGTTTGAGCAAAGAGAGCTGAGGAATCATATGAGAAATTCGATTTGAACAAGAATAAACATACTTAGGCTTTGTCGCAGTATAAGAGCTTATGGGGTAATTGAAAGGAGCAGGTCAAATGCCGCAAAGTGAATTGCTTTCCTATAGTTTCAATAATGATGGGCATATAGAATTCAGGCTGCTTTCACCGGATGATTCCATCGAAGAATTGACACGGCTTCTTAATAAATCATACAAGGCATTAGCCGATATGGGGCTTAATTATGTAGCGGCTACGCAGGACAGCAGCATAACAATAAAGAGGACGAGCTGCGCTTACAAGTGTTATGTAGGTATATATAAGGAAAAGATCGCCGCTACGATATCGCTGTATGGTCCCGGACCTTCGGATAAAAGCAGTTGGTACAGCAAGGAGCATGTAGCCAAGTTTGGACAGTTTGCAGTTGCTCCCGAATTGCAAAAATACGGGATAGGCGGCAAAATGATGGATATCGTTGAGGAAGAGGCCGGAAGGATGAGAAATGTGAGGGAGCTTGCACTGGATACTGCTGAAACGGCATATCATTTAATTGGTTTTTATAAAAAAAGAGGATACAGATATGTAGAAACCATTCAGTGGGATGAAACAAATTATAAGAGCGTAGTATTAAGCAAGCTGCTGAATCCTTGAATAACAAAGCAGGAGGGAAACAAAATCAAAGGAAATAAGTTTAAATATGCAGCAATGGCGCTGATTGCAATTATACTTTTATTCGCATTATCCGCCTACACGGAATTCTGCGGCTACCCCTGGAAGCATTGGGAGATCAAGAAAGAGGCTGTTGACTATATGAAAAATAAATACGGCATGGAGGCAAAAGCGGTGTCAAGCTCCTTTAACTTCAAGTTTGATTACTATACTGCCGAGGTATATGACGTTAAGGACGCGGATAAAAGAATAATACGTGTGGAAAAACAAAGGTTTTATGATGAAAACGGACAAAGCCCCGGGGAGCGGTTGGAGGATAATTACTGCAAGGTTTATTGGGAGAACCGGATAAACAATGAGATACGGGAAAATTACCCGGAGCTTTGCAGTCATGAGGATATAGAAAAAATAAATATGGATATTGTATATTCAACCCTACCCCTGGAGGAAGGCGTCGGCTCCGATAAGGATGAAAATGGGGTGCTTATTCCTCTGAGCCCCAAGCTTGACGGTATTTTGGATATTGACCTCAAAACCCAGGATTTTTCTGACAGCTTTTTGAAGGAGCTTTTGTTTCTGATCAATGCTCTTGGCGCTTCCGACACAAGGGTCGATTTGTTTGTAACCGGAAAAAATGAAGAGGCCGGTACGGGAGAAAGCAGGATAAGGACAAAGCTTATAGATATAGAATGGGATAAGTATGAAGCCATTAAGACCGTTGAAGACCTGAAGGAAATAATAAGGGATTTTTAATTTTGTTTAAATGTCCTGCCTGGCATCAGTGACCTTAAAAACCTTGGTTCCCAAGGTTTTTTGCATTGTTAAAATTTTTTATATTTTACAATATTAAATAATAATATATACTGTTCTATAATTGATAAAGATGAGTGATAGCCATAGGCGGGAGGAAGGATTTTATGAACAGTATTTTGGAAGAAGCAAAAGCCCTCCAGGAGGTAATAGTCAAGGACAGACGATATATACATCAGAATGCCGAGCTTGGGCATGAGCTGCCGGTAACTGCGGCATATGTAACGAAAAGGCTTAAGGAGATGGGTTATGAGCCTGAGCTGATAGCCGCTTCGGCTATTGCAGCACTGGCAGGAGGCAAAAGGCCCGGTAAGACATTTCTTTTGAGAGCCGATATGGATGCACTTCCGATCATTGAGGAAAATGACCTGGAATACAGGTCAAAGACACCAAACATGCATGCCTGCGGCCATGATGCCCATGCTTCAATGCTTTTGGGAGCTGCGCAGCTGCTGAAGAAGCATGAGGACGAAATAGAGGGAACTGTAAAATTGATGTTCCAGCCTGCAGAGGAGCAACTGTCGGGAGCTAAAGCCATGGTTGAGGCAGGGGTCCTGGAAAATCCCAGGGTGGACGCAGCGGCTATGGTCCATATATTCTCGGGTATGCCTGTACCGGCCGGGACGTTGATTGTTCCCGAAGGAGGATATGTTTCTTCCTCTGCCGATATGTTCCGTATAGATATCAAGGGGAAAGGCGGCCATGGAGCAATGCCGCAGGATACTGTAGACCCTTTGAATGTTGCGGCCCATATACATACGGCTTTGCAGGAAGTAATAGCAAGGGAAGTACCGCCATCCAGCACGACGGTTATAACCATTGGCCAGATGCACGGGGGCAATGCGGCAAATATAATCCCCGACACAGCATTTATAGAAGGGACCATCAGGGCGTTTAACAGTGATGAGAGAAACCTGATGAAAAACCGTGTTGTCGAGGTAGCCAAAGGCATAGCTGCCGCCTTCAGGGCCTCCGCAGCCGTAGAATACAGGATGGAGTGCCCTTCGGTCTATAATGATCCCGGGCTCTATGAGCAGCTTGCCGGAATAAACAGGGAGCTTCTGGGGGAGGACAGGATCAAGAGCTTTGACGCAGTATATCCCGGAGGCAGGATGACGGGCTCGGAGGATTTCGGATATATAAGCGAAAGGGTTCCTGCCGTAATGATGGTATTGGGCGGCGGGTCACCCGAGGAGGGGTATCCGTACCCGCAGCATCACCCTAAAATCAATTTCGACGAGGATGTATTCTATATAGGCTCGGCAGTATATGCAAATACTGCAATGGAATGGCTGAAGAACAACAGGTAGTGCTATGAAAGGGATTGTTCACAAATAGAAGAATGTGCAACAAACGGAACGGTTACGAACCGTTCCGTCCTATATTGCACATCCTTTTTAACCGCTAATGATTTTTCAGATATTCTTCGGCACAGTAGGCATATAAGGCTGCACCCTGAGGAAGCACCTTTTCGTTTACAATCATTCCCGGATTGTGCATGGAGCAGCTGTGTCCCTCCGCTATACTGCCTGCGCCGAGATTCAGCATGACGGAAGG
Organism: Bacillota bacterium; assembly: GCA_023405875.1. Classification (GTDB taxonomy): domain Bacteria; phylum Bacillota; class Clostridia; order Lutisporales; family Lutisporaceae; genus BRH-c25. Next base: position 26,883 of record JAEXXN010000336.1, read on the forward strand.
CACCAGCCCTGCAACCTCGGTGAAATCCTCGGTCCCGGAAGCTGCGGGGACCTCCGTTACCTTATCCTCCCCGAGGAATTCCCTGCAATATTGCGAGATTTCTTCACTCATAGCCGGGTCGTTGTAGAGAGGTCCCATTC
>JAEXXN010000067.1 GCA_023405875.1 Bacillota bacterium
GTATAAACACAGTCAGCGGCAGTGAAAAAACGCTTAACAATGTGGTTACGAACACACCAATTGAGGCAAATAATGGCTCGGAATCAAATTGTTTTGCAAAAATTGCATTTGTTGCTCCTGAAGGCATAGAAGCCATTAAGGTACAGATAGAGATGACCATATCATTAAAGCCCAGGTATTTTAAGCTGTAAGCCGTTATCAAAGGCAGCAGGATAAGTCTTATCAGCGATACCAGATAAACTTTTTTGTTTGAAACAAGCTTTGTAATGTCCAGCTCAGCGATCAATGCTCCGATGAGGAGCATGGAAAGAGGCGTAGTCATTTTTCCGGTCAGGTCAAAGGCAGTCTGAAGAAAATAAGGCAGCTTCAACTGGAATGCAAACATAAAAACAGCAATAAAGGTTGAAATCGATCCTATATTGAAGAGCTTTTTCAGATCAAGCTTTTCCTGCCTGTTAAACAATAGTATGCCGTATGTCCACAAGAAGCTTGTGAAAACCAGATTTGCCACAGTAGTGTAGAATACCCCTATCTCCGAAAAAAAGGCCCTTACAACGGGATACCCCATAAAACCCACATTTGCAAAAACAATAAGTGATATAAACACATTGGCGGATTTTTTATCATAGTGAAGTGCTTTCGCAGCAGCTGTGCAGAAAATAATCGTTAAGACGTAAGAAATAACGGTGATTATCAGAATGCTGACCATGTTCGGAAGTACTTCGCTGGTCCTTTCAAAATTTGTAGATGAAACTATCAGCGCCGGCATCGCAATTTTTATCAGAAGCGCCGATATCGAGTCTTCCATGCTGCTGTCGATGATTTTTGCTCTCTTTGCAGCTACTCCTATGAACATTATTATAAACAGTATCAGTATCTGACTTATTGCCGTGTTGAAATCCATAAATACACCCCGATGTTATTGTATTAAAATTATGCGATTATGTTGCATTATAGCAATAAATATATCATAGATTTATATAGATGTACATAAAGTAAGCTGCCGGCAAATGCCGCAGGGAGAATATTATAATGATCTGAGGGGGAGAACATGATAGATAACAGGGATGAATTCCTTCACAGGGAAATATGCAATCTTAATGAAATACTTACACCTCTGGTAAGCTCCTACAGATTATCCGCAGGGGCTGCCGAGGAGCTTAACAGGATAGCGCTGGCACATCGCAAGGATGTGGAGGAAGCTGTTGAGCGGGCGGACGATCTGGGACATATGATAGACGACATAAGGAGAAAGCTTAAAAAGTATTTGAAGCGATATTTTGCCGAGCTGGATTACAAGCTGGAATATATGGAAGAGATACAGGAGAGGACGATTATGCGGGAGAAGCTTAATTCCAGGCTGAATAAAATGTCCAAGGAAAAAAATGAGGACGTTTGAATACCGCTCAAACATCCTCAGAAGTATTTGCTATTTCAAGCTCTCCAGGAGCTCTTTGATACTGATCCTGCTTCTGGTTGCGGGAAGCTTGCTTTTGAGCTCTGCGGCCTTTTTTACCTTCATCGGAAGTGCAGGATATCCGAAGACAATAGCTCCGGTAATAATATCATTCTTTATCAGCAGCTTCACATATCTGTTGGTTTTGTTGTCAAGCTCGGCGATAATTTCCGAATCCTCGGAGAGCACATCACCTATGGAGAACATTGTTATTCCCTTTATTTTCAGGCTTGTAAAGGGGGATATCTCCTCATAGGCCAGATTGCCGCCTGCTGCATTGCTTCCGGCTATCTTTCCCTGTGCCATTGCTATAGGCCATATGCTGAAATTTTTCCCGTTATATTCTGCTACATCCCCGGCAGCATATATTCCGGCAATATTGGTCTTCATATGTTCATCCACAGTGATAGATCTGCCGGTATTGATTCCTGAAGCTGCAAAGGGTTGAATGTTTGCCTTTACGCCTGTAGAAAGAATGACAAAATCGGACATGACATCCGTTCCGTCTTTAAGTCTTACATATTCAGCTTTGCCGTTGCCTCCGACCTCCTGGATCTGTGCGTTAAGGAACAGCTTGATGCCTTTTTCAGATATTGCCTTATACAACAGCTCGGAACAGTACTCGTCAGACTGCCTTGGAAGCAGCCTTGGTGCGGTTTCAATGATATTTACATTGCAGCCCAGCTTCCTTATTGCCCAGGCCATTTCCAGTCCCAGAAGGCCTCCGCCGATTATAGTACAGGTTTTGTCTGTTCCGGACAGTCCCCTGATTTTATCGGCATCCTGTACAGTGCGCACAGTGAAACAGTTTTCCAGGGTTGCTCCCGGGATAGGAGGTACATTGCCGCTGCTTCCAAGGGCTATGACCAGGGAGTCAAATTGAAGCTGTCCCTCTGGGGTGGTTATGTATTTTTTATCTGTATCAATCCCTGTTACCCTTGTATTTTTCTTAAGAGTTATGTTGTTTGACTCGTACCAGGAGTCATCATAGGGGAAAAGCTCCTTGTAGGAAGCTTCCCCGGATATGTAATCAGGCAGTCTTGTTCTTACGTATGTGTTGACATTTCCTTCTTCGAGTATCATTATTGTGCTTTCAGGGTCCTGTTCTCTTGCAGACTTTGCGGCATTGAGGCCTGAAATGCCTCCGCCGGCGACGATTATTCGCTTACCCATAATATCTCTCCTTTCAAATAATACTGCTTTTGGCAGAGGTAATAAAAGCATCAAGCATATCGGGCTTGCTTCCGCCCCCTTGGGCTGTCCTTGAATTGCCGCCGCCTTTTCCGTCTATGATATGCAGTGCAGCTTTGAATACTGCGTTCATATCGGTATTTACATCCTCGGAGCGGGTGAATACCACCTGGGCATTTTCGTTTCTGCAGGCCAGAAGGGCAATAGTACCGGGTGTCTGAGTAAGGTGCTGCGCCAGAAGCTTTATGTCATTTATGCTTCTGCCCTCAAATACTTTTGCGATGATTCTTTTACCATTGGTCAAAGCGCTTTCCCCTATGATCCTTTCAGCCTCCGCTTTTATAAGCTCCTGGGTAGCCTGGGAAAGCTGTTTTTCGGTATTTTTCAGATCCCCCAGGACCTTGCCCACAGCATCAACAATATCGGAATCCCTGACAGACAGCTTCTCACACAATGCTCTGATAATAGCATTCTGAAGACTGTAATCCTTCAGGGCCCTCCAGCCGCATACAAATATGAAGCGGATCCCGCCCTTGCATTTTTCCCAGTTTTTTATCTTGATGGTGCCCACTTCTCCGGTTGAAGCGACATGAGTACCGCCGCAAGGAGAATAGTCAAAATTACTTACCTCAATAATTCTGATGTTTTCGGTTACCGCAGGTTTTTTTCTCAGGGGTATGC
>JAEXXN010000111.1 GCA_023405875.1 Bacillota bacterium
CGGTGAAAGACTGGAGCTTCTGGGTGCAAGAGTTATTAACCTGAATGTAAGCGCCCCTTTCCACAGCCCGTTGATGCAAGCCGCAGCAGACAAGCTCAGGGCAGAATTGCAAGGATATAAGTACAACAGCTCCAAATATACTGTTATCTCCAATGTCAACGCAATGCCCTATGAAGGCTTTGACGGGGTTGCGGAAAATTTGTCCCGGCAGGTTGTAATGCCGGTAAAATGGTACGATACAATGAAATATCTTGAAGCGCAAGGGGTGGAAATTGCTGTTGAGCTGGGACCCCAGGCAGTATTGCGGAATCTGATGAAAAAGTTCATACCGGCTATTAATGCATTCTCAATTGATAAGGAAGAGGACGTAAACACCCTCAATAATTATTTTACTGCAAAAAATAAAAACGGCAATGGGGATAAAAATGCACGGCTTAAGTTGATTTCAAGGTGTATGGCTATAGCTGTGTGTACAAGGAACAATAATTGGGACAATGAGGCTTATGAAAAGGGTGTAATAGAGCCTTACAGGAAAGTACAGGCAATGTATGAAAAGCTGAGAAGCGAGGATCGGGAGCCTTCGGCGGAACAGGTACGGAATGCCCTGGACATGCTCAAATCGGTATTTATTACAAAACAAACTCCGATTCAGGAGCAGGCCGAAGGCTTTGAACGGATTTATGAAGAAACCGGAATAGAAAGCTTGTTTGATGCTGCAAAATAATAAATTGTAAAGGAAGGCATATATTATGAGAAGCTCAAAGGTGTTTCTGCTTTCAGCCCCATTATCGCTTATACCTGCTCCGCTGCTGGGAGTTCCCGTACTGCGGGGATATTTGGAGCGCAGCGAGGTTGAGTGCGATTCTGCCGATATAAATATAAGGTTCATACATTGGTTTCTTAATGACAGAAAGCTGCTCGACAGATTTGCAGCCGAAGCCGTCAAAGGGTTCAAACAAATACAGCAGTTGCCGGCACTCACTCAACAGGATACTATGAATTTGCTGCACAGTACTGCCAGGATGTCTCTTATGCCTCCTGCAATAATAGCGGAGAATTTCGGGTCAGAGGCTGTGCTTGGATTATCCCGGGATGCCGGACCGAGGGAGGCCGGTCACCGTGAAAATCCATGGGAAGGCCACATGCCTTGCTGGGCAACGGCACTTGGGATGCTTGGACTGGTACCTAATGATTTTGCCGGAGCAATACCTGAAGCAAAAGCTTTTGAAAATCGTCAGGTGTCCTTTAATGCCTTTTTAAGTACCCCGGAGATGAAAACGCTCCTGCGCAAGGCCGCTGCTTGTGATGTAGTGGGAATAAGCACACCCTTCTGGCTCCAGCAAAAGGAATATGCATACAGGCTTGCAAAGGAAATCCGCAAGCTGAACCCCAGGTCATTTATTATCCTGGGTGGGAGCGGACTCACGATAATGGCTAAATATAGCCTTGAAGAGATACTGGAAAGCGGGGTTATCGATGCAATAGGGCTGTACCAGGGAGAATTGACGCTGCGCATGCTGGCCGAGGGCATAGCTAAAGGTGAAAAGCTTGATGGGATTCCGGACCTTATTCTATTTGACCATGAGAATAAGACGTATGCCAGAACTGAGCATTTACCGACAGTACATCCGGATTTGCTGCCCACTCCCATTTTTGATAAGGATGAATTGGAAATGTATCATGAACTGGCAAAGGATGTGCTGCCTGATAAGCGGGTACCCCTTATGATATCACGTGGCTGTTACTGGGATAAATGTGCCTTCTGCTCTGACAGCCAGTGCAGGCATCCGGAGACATCACCCCATGAGGTACGGGATCCGGAGAAGGTACTGGACGATATTGAAGAGCTTCAAAGGCTGCATGGAATTTCATATTTTTATCTGATAACCTCCGCCATGTCTCCAAGCTGGGGCAGGAAATTTGCAAAGGGAGCAATTGAACGCGGAATAACAGCAAAATTCTGGACATATACACGGGCCTTAGGTGAAAAAGCTGCTGACAGTGCATATTTCGAGCTGCTGAAAAAGGCCGGATTTGACGTTATTACCTGCGGTGTCGAGTCAACCGTCGACCGTGTCCTTTCTGCAATTTCCAAAGGTAATGGGCGGGCTGAGATTACAAATACCATCCAGGGACTGAGTAAAGCCGGTGTAAGGACTAAATTCAATCTTATTGCAGATATCCCACCCTCTACCTACGAGGACGCCAAGTCAAACTGGGATTATATCGTTGAAAACAAAGCCTATATCAACGAGCTCTCTGTTTTTACCTTCCTACTGCATTTGGAAAGTGAAATGGCTGATAATCCTGAAAAATTCAATATCAAAGTCATCACTGAGAAGGATGGAACCAGGAGAGAGCTGTATCCGGGCACCATTGCCCACAGAAATCCTTTTTATGAGAACAGCAGAGCCGGGGAAATCATACGCAGGACCAGGAATTTCAGCAATGATCTCCAGTTTTACCACTTGACTGAAAATGTCAGAGCTACAATTGACAGTCTTGGTTTTTCATGGGATGGCAGCACCGTCAGGTTCAGGTCTTTTAATGCGGTACCATCCAGGTTTCCT
>JAEXXN010000123.1 GCA_023405875.1 Bacillota bacterium
AAATCGGTATGACAGCCAAGGTTACCGATGTAAAAACCGGTAAGACTTTTAACATCGTGCGTACATATGGTGGAAACCATGCGGACTGCGAAGCGAAAACATCGGCAGATTCCAAGATAATAAAGGAGATCTGGGGTGGCTGGAGCTGGACACGCAGACCTGTGGTCGTGGAAGTAAGCGGAAGGAAAATAGCGGCATCGATCGCAGCCATGCCTCATGCAGGTGTGGATAGTTCGCCTGCAAATAAGACCATTGCCAGCAGAAGCGGTGGCTATGGAAGAGGTGCTAACCTGGATAAGGTAAAAAACAACGGGATGAGCGGCGTAATAGATGTGCATTTTCTGAACAGCAGGACCCACGGCACCAACAGGGTTGATCCCAAACATCAGGCAGCAATAAAAGAAGCGGCTAAAAGCGGCAAATAATACAGTACGGCAAATAAAAAGGCCTAACCCTTAGGGTTAGGTCTTTTATTCAACGCTTCAGCGCCTCGCAAGCTCTAAAAGGGATATATGCTGCGGGACACAAGCTTTTAATATGGGCCGCCGAGGCCGAAGGTTCTTCCAAAACCGCCAAAGGCGATTATTGCAAGTATGATTATGAAGAAGAAGTTATTGTCGATACCCCAGGACGGACCTGCTGCCAGAAGTATAAACAGAAGGAGCAGAAGCAGGAAGCCGTTGCCTCCGCCGCACAGACCTGCAAGAGGAGACACTGCTCCGCCCGGCCTGCAGCCAGCTGCTGCAACACCTGGGTTCATTCCACCATAAGAGTTTGCCATTTTTTTACCCCCCTTTCCAGCTACGATTAAGAAACCTCATAATTACTATACATAAACCTGTAAGTTTATCTTTATGAATATTTGTTACAGCAGTATGAAAAATGTGGCTAATGCAAGCGCATCCAATCTGCTGGCACCCCAACCGGGACCCCAACCCCAACCAGGACCCCAGCCCCAACCGGGACCCCAGCCCCAATTAGGACCCCAACCAGGACCTCCGTATCCGTAAGGCATGGTCTCACCTCCTCTCCCTAAAATAAGGGATAACCATTACATGTCCTACTCTATACTATGTATTATTTGCAATTTGGTTACTCCTGGAATTAATATTGTAACCGGCCATACAAAAAACTGACCCCGGGGCCAGATTTCTTTCATAATTCTCACCGGTTCAGTCCAAAGGCCTTATCCACTCCTCCAAGTCCAAGGACAGCCATTATGATTATAAAGAAATATCTGCTTTCCAATCCAAGTGAAGGGCTTGCAGCAAGCAGGATGAAGAGGACAACCAAAATCAGCAGGTCTTCATTCTTAGAGCTTTTTTGCGGCAGGGCTTCAACGGGAGAATTATTTGATGGAATGTAGTTAATACCTGTATTGAATCTGCGTGCCATATTTTCACCTCCATTTATATTATGCAAAAGATAATTATGAGGTTGGATACTCTCCTCAATTACATACTATGTACATACCCAGGTTCGGTTACACTCAAGCTGCCGGCTTGACAGAAAAATTCAAACAGCCTGTCAACTTTCCCTGGCTGTTCCGTATTATGATATTGGAAGGAGGGTTGTGCATGGATAAATTTATGGGCTTATCCAGGGAGCAGATAGCCAAGATATTATATGAAGAGTTCTCGAAAACAGGGTTTCAATTCAACAATTTCAATGCCATGATACCCCCGATCATCAGTAGAGTATTGATGGAGAACGGGAGCTTGACAGGAAACTATATTACCGAAATGCTTTTCAAAGGAATGATGGGCAATTTTTCCAAGAAATAAAATGACATAACTATTGTAAAATACCCAAGGCTTGTCTATAATAGTTGTAGAAGGTATACTCACATGAGGGAGTAATTGGCACTTTTGTGCGGCAATGTCAACATACTGATGATTGTAGCTTACAAGACCAACATCTGGCTTGCCTTAATTAATGAGACTCATGTATAACGTTTTCGTTATACATAGTCTTTTTTTGTTTGCACAATATAACGAGGCTAAAAAATGTTCTCCACCTCTCTAGGTGGAGGGTACCATTTTAGTTTTCAGGCGGTGCGCGTAGATGTCCCGCCTCGTTGAAACGCGAAGAGGTGAGAAAATTTTTCTACAGTCGAAAAATTTTCTTTGATGCGTTATAACGAGGGCTTGTATTAGAGTACGAATGGAGGAGAAAAATGGATATAGTATCAATAGCATTGATTGCTGTGGGGCTTTCTATGGATGCCTTTGCAGTATCGGTTTCCAACGGAATCATCATAAAGGAGCTTAAATTTCAGCATGCATTGAAGGTAGGCCTGTACTTTGGGATATTTCAGGCTTTGATGCCGTTGGCGGGCTGGCTCGCCGGGTTCCAGTTCAAAGATCACATATCCAGCATTGATCACTGGATCGCCTTTATATTATTGGCTTTTATAGGAGGCAAGATGATACATGAGGCTTATAAGGAAAACTGTGAAGTATGCGACTCGGAGGATGAAGCCTGTGAGGTGGCCATATCCGGCCAGGGAGCGGCGGTGGAGAATCCGTTGAGAATGGGCAGGCTCCTTGTGCTTGCTGTTGCGACAAGCATAGATGCTCTTGCTGTGGGTATAAGCTTTGCGTTTTTGAATGTTTCGATAATATGGTCGGCCGCTGCGATCGGGTCTATAACCTTTGTAATATGCGTAGCCGGTGTTTATATAGGAAAAAAATGCGGATGTCTTTTTCAGAAGAGAGCGGAAATAATCGGCGGTATGATATTGATATTGATCGGAGCCAAGATAGTACTTGAGCACACAGGTATAATTGCATGATTTTCCATTAAATATGCTCCAAATACTTTAACAGACTTGCAAAAGCAGGCCTGTTTATTTTTTTCCTTCATAAAAACTACACAGTATTTGTGTAAAATAGAAATTAAAATCAGATGGCTGGAAGAAATGTACTGTGTTGAACGCGCTCGGATTTGCGCGAAACCTGAAGGATATATGAAAAATGGTTTTGGAGAAATATATGTATGGAGGGATATAATATATGAAAATGATAAAGATAGAGCTGACTGTTGAAGGAATGACCTGCAGCAGCTGTGAGCTGAGAGTGGAGAATGCCCTGAGAAAGCTGGAGGGCGTGGCTGATGTAAAGGCTGAATTTTCAAGCTCAAGGGCTGTTGTTTCTTATGATGCTGATAAGGTTGGGCTGCCTGATATTCTGTCTGCAGTTTCCAAGGCAGGCTACAAGGCATATGAGAAAAGGGCCAAAAAGCAAGAGTCGTCCAGGGAGAATTCCACTCAGTTGATCGGGATAGCAATCATATTACTGGCATTATATGTTATTATAAAAAATACCATAGGCTTCAACTTCATACCCGAGGTAAATCAGTCCATGGGCTATGGAATATTATTTGTGGTAGGACTGTTCACATCCCTTCACTGTATAGCCATGTGCGGCGGTATAAACCTTTCACAGTGTGTTGCATACAAGCACTCTTCCGGAACGGCAAAGGGAACTCTGCTGCCAAGCTTTTTATATAATTCAGGAAGAGTGCTTTCGTATACCGTAATAGGAGGTATTGTCGGCGGAATAGGTTCGGTTGTCAGCTTCTCCGGCGGCGCCAGAGGAATTGTAGCAATAATCGCAGGTGTTTTCATGGTGATAATGGGAGTGAATATGCTGAATATTTTTCCCTGGCTTAAAAGGTTGAATCCAAGGATGCCTAAGCTGTTCGGAAACCGGATATATGCTGACGATGGGAAAAACGGACCCTTCTATATAGGACTTTTAAATGGGCTTATGCCCTGCGGACCATTGCAGGCAATGCAGCTTTATGCACTGGGTACAGGAAGCGTTGCGGCAGGAGCCTTGTCCATGTTCATGTTCAGTATGGGAACAGTCCCTCTGATGTTCGGTTTTGGAGCGGTAAGCTCAATGCTGGGAAAAAGGTTTACGGGAAGGCTTATGAAGGCCAGTGCGGTGCTGGTTATTTTCCTTGGCTTTATAATGATGGGCAGAGGACTTGCGCTTTCAGGAGTAAATACTACCTATACGGACAGTCCTGTACCCGGAAATACGGCAGTGATCGAAGGCGGAGTCCAGGTGGTGAAAATTGACCTTAAATCCAATAGCTATGACTCAATTGTAGTTCAGAAGGGTATCCCGGTAAAATTCATAATAAATGCAGAAGCGTCAAAGCTCAATGGATGCAATGATGCAATAATAATACCCAAATACAATATTAAAAAGGGCCTTATGCCCGGAGAAAACATCATCGAGTTTACACCTGAGGAAACAGGAACTATTCCGTATTCCTGTTGGATGGGCATGATACGGAGCAGCATTGAGGTAGTAGAAGATCTGGGACTTGTGACCCCCGAGGATATCAAAGCCCTGGAAGAAGGAGTCATCCCGGGAGGCGGAGACTGTTGTGCAAATTAATGGTATGGAAGGTATCGAAATATGATAAAATCAATTAAGAAGGCTGTGGATAAATTCATAAAGGCTCTGGCCAGAGAAAGCGAAAGGTCCTTTGGAGCAGAGCGGCTGGACTGCTGCAGGCTGAGCAGGCCGAAAAGCGGCAAGGACGAATAACTGGGGGTTGTATTGTGGCTGAGAGTAATGTGAAGATTTTGGTCGTTGAGGACGAAGAAAAGATAGCAGAGGTGGTCAGATCCTACCTTGAAAAGAACGGCTTCAGGGTTTACTGTGCATATAACGGAAATGAGGCGCTTGAGCTTTTTGACAAAGTCAGCCCCAGGCTCGTAGTGCTGGATCTGATGCTTCCCGACATGTCGGGAGAGGATATCTGCAGGACTATAAGAAAGAAGTCGAGGGTGCCGATTATAATGCTTACTGCAAGGGTGGAAGAGGAAAGCATATTAAACGGCCTTGGAATAGGAGCAGACGATTATGTCACCAAGCCCTTCAGCCCCAGGCAGCTTATAGCCAGAGTGATCGCAATTCTGAGACGTTCTGAGGATGGGACCATGCCTTTGTGTAATGTAATGTCCTTCAATAATGGAGAGTTATTGGTAGACAGCATCAGACATGAGATAAAAAAGGACGGTCAGCCTGTAAATCTCACTCCCAACGAATATAAGATACTGATGGCCCTGATAAAGTATCCCCAGAAGGCCTTTACCAGGGATGAGCTGGTTTATCTCGTGCTGGGAGAGGATTATGAAGGCTATGACAGGACTATAGATACCCATGTCAAAAATCTCAGGCAAAAAATAGAGCCGGATGTCAGAACGCCTAAATATATACTGACCGTATATGGAGTGGGCTATAAATTTGGTGGTGAATAAAATGAAGTACAGTCTGAGGAACAGACTTACCTTATCCTATATAGTAATAGCAATGATATGTATCCTGCTTATCAGTATAATTGCCAGCATTTCCCTGGAAAGCCTGTTCAGGACATATGTGCAGAAAAACCAGGGAGAAAAAAACCACAATATAGTAAGCCTTATAAGCCAGCAGTATCATAAGGATAAAGGGTGGAATCAGCAGGTGATCCAGGATATAGGAGTAAATGCCCTGGAGAATGGAATGATTGTAAGCGTTCAGGATGCTGAAGGGAAAATCGTATGGGACGCGACCTTATACAATAACGGTATGTGCGAGCAGATGATGACCCATATGACCATGAATATGTCCAGCAGATATCCCAATTGGAAGGGCGAGCTTACCGATGCAGACTATTCCGTCATGAAGGATGAAGTCAAGGTAGGCAGCGTTACTATCGGATACTATGGGCCTTTCTATTTCAATGAGGTGGATCTGGCATTTATAGATGCAGTGAACACTGTATCCGCGGGAGTGGGGCTTGTAGCTCTGGTACTTGCACTGATATTCGGTTATATGATGTCAAAAAGCATAAGCACGCCGATTTCCAGGGTAATAAATACCGCAGAAATGATAGCCAAGGGTTGTTATGACGACAGAAGCAATGAGATATCGCCTATAAAGGAGATATCTCAGCTTAACGGAGCTATAAACAATCTTGCAGATTCTCTGGAAAAGCAGGAGAAGCTGAGGAAAAGACTGACTTCCGATGTGGCTCACGAGCTGAGAACGCCCCTTGCCACCCTCCAGGGATATATAGAGGCAATGCTTGACGGTATCTGGGAGC
>JAEXXN010000147.1 GCA_023405875.1 Bacillota bacterium
TATATCCTTCGACCCGCGCTTCAGAGTGACCGATTCGGGCTTTGTAAAGTCAAGGCACCTGGACGACAAGGCAGGTGTCGCTATTGCCCTCGGCGTATGCAAATATATGAAGGAAAACAACATCATACCTGAATATTCCGTACAGATATTCATAACTGATTACGAAGAGGTAGGGCATGGTGCATGCTCAGGGATAGTTGAAGAAGCCGAGGAGCTGCTTTGTATAGATATGGGGGCTCCCGGAACGGGGCAGAATACCGATGAATATTCTGTGTCCATATGTGCCAAGGACAGCAGCGGGCCCTATGATTACAAAATGAGGACCAGGCTTGTTGAGCTTGCGAAAAAGAGCGGGATCGACCACAAGGTAGACTTATACCCACGCTACAGTTCAGATGCATCAACTGCCCTCAGAGCCGGAATGTGCCTGAGGACAGGACTTATCGGCCCTGGGGTATATGCCTCCCACTCATACGAGAGGACGCATGTCGACTCGATCAGATGCACGGCAGAGCTGCTGCTGGCTTATTTAAGCGAATAATAAAAATCCCCGGAAGCTGAATTCCGGGGATTTTTATTATTGATTCACTATAGGCTGTAGGTTGTCAGCTCTTCGCAGTAGTTGCAGCGGTAGCGTATCTTGCCGTTTATATGTGCCAACCTGAACTTTGGGGTAACATACGCATCAGAATTGCTCACGCATCTCGGATTCTTGCATTTGAACAGTCCTTGAACCTCATCCGGTATTTTTATATTCATCTTATTTACTATTTTGTCGTTTTCAATGATGTTTACAGTTATTTCAGGATCAATAAGTCCCAGCATGGTAAGGTCCACATCTATCTTGTTCTCTATTTTTATTATATCCTTCCTGCCGTACTTGCTGCTGGGTACATTTATCAGCAGTACCACCGGAAAATTGACCTGGTCAAGCTTCAGCTTTTCAAATATCTTTATGCCGTTCCCTGCAGTTATATGGTCTATTACTATGCCGTAGTTTATACTATTTACCGTTAACATCAGTATCCACCCCCAATAAAAGCGCCATAAGCGCCATTCTTGCATATATCCCGTACTCTGCCTGTTTGAAATATACAGCTCTTTTATCTTCATCAACGTCGTAGCTTATTTCGTTGACTCTTGGCAGCGGATGCATTACCAGCAGATCCTCCCTGGCATTCTTAAGCTTGCTCCTGTCCAGTATATAGCTGTCCTTAAGCCTCATATAATCCGCTTCATTAAAGAACCTTTCCCTCTGGATCCTTGTCATGTAAAGCACATCAACCTGGTTTATAACCTCTTCAAGGCTTTCTGTCTCATAGATTTTGACATTATACTTTTCTGCAAGGCTCATCTTCAATTGCTCAGGAAGTCTGAGCTCTGCAGGTGATATGAGAACAAAGCTGGAGCCCTTGTATCTTGACATGGAGCTTATTAGCGAATGAACCGTCCTTCCGAATTTCAGGTCGCCGCAACAGGCAATTGTCTGGTTTTCCAAGGTTTTGTGGTACTGCTTTATTGTGAGCAGGTCTGTAAGGGTCTGTGTAGGATGCTGATGCCCTCCATCCCCTCCGTTTATAACCGGTACTGTTGAATATTCTGAAGCAAGCTTGGGCGCTCCCTCTTTGGGATGTCTCATTACCACTACGTCGGCATAGGTTGCCAATACCCTTATGGTATCAGCTATACTCTCTCCCTTTGAAACCGAGCTTGTGCTTGCATCTGAAAATCCAAGCACCGTACCTCCCATTCTCAGCATTGCTGATTCAAAGCTGAGCCTGGTCCTGGTGCTTGGTTCGTAGAAGCAGGTCCCGAGTATTTTTCCCTTGCAGATACTGCCATAGGCATCCCTATTCTGTATCATCCTGCCTGCCAGGCCGAAAACCTCATCAAGCTCTTCCAGGCTGAAATCATTTGGGTCGATCAAGTGTCTTCCTTTTAGATTCATAAACATTCCTCCTTCTTAGTCTCACAGGACTATTATTTAAAGGTATCACTGGGTTTATTCAAAGAACAAAGGCGGCTGCGGCCGCATTTGTTGCCCATGTGCCTTTTCCGAAGGAAATTCTGGCACGGGCAGTTAAATCAAGATTTTTATTGTATAGGAAAGTGTAGCTTTCCTGTACAATAAAAAACCTTCATGCCTGCGGGCATGAAGGTAAGACTTGTCATACAAGTATATCATCCGTTACCTTGCTAGCCTCACAGGACTAAATTAAAGGTCATCTTTCTATTTAATTTAGCATAACGTATACTGATTGTCAATACAGCCGCTTTTCAATATATGTTTGAATTTATCTTTTCAAAATAACTTTTTTAACTTTTTTTCAAATTACTCCCTAAATTTCCGGTCGGCTTGCGAACTTTATATCAAACATCCAAAATATATAGGTTGCATCAAAGAAGGTTCAGAGAAGAGTGAGGCAACCTATGAAAGCAAAGCATATGCTTTTGCAATATTTGAATTTCGATGTACTCTGTTTATTGTAAAGCATATACTTCATGAACAAGAAAGAAACGAGGAGGAAATTTTATGTTAAAGAAAAAATTGATAGCAGTAGGAGTTGCAACAGTATTCACATTATCTTCCTTAACCACATCAGTCTTTGCAGCAGACTTCAATAAGTCGTCAACAGGTGCGGCTGTCAAATTTACAAGCGGGAATTCAAAAAACAACGATAAGAAATTTAAATTCAATGATTGCTATGACTCCCAGTGGGCTATAAACGCAATTGAAAAGCTTGCGGGAAAAGGCATCCTGGGCGGCATCGGGCAGGGAAAATTTGCACCCAAAAGCAATGTCACACACGTAGAAGCTATGGCAATGGTATTAAGGCTTACAGGAGACAATGAAAAAGCTGACAGCCTTGGCAAAAAGGTTCACCCATATTACAAAGGCGTAATGCCGCTGTGGGGCTACGGCTATATATATGTAGCTATCGAAAAGGGAATTCTGCTCCCGGAGGAGCTTAAGGACTTCAATCCCAATAAGCCTGCAAAACGGCACGAAATAGCAAAGTATATCATCCGCGCCATGGGCAAGACTGAAGAAGCCCTGGACAACATGGATGAAGACCTTGATTTCAAGGACAGCAGCGCTGTACCGGATAAATCTGTAGGTTATGTATATCTGGTAAATGAGCTTAATATAATGGTCGGCGACGACAACAACAAGTTCAATCCGATGGAACCGGTCACCAGAGCCCAGATGGCTGTATTGCTGGACAGAGCGGAAGGAAAATTCGATACTCCTGACACTGATACGAAAAAAAGCGGTATAGTGTTTGTTTCAGTGGATGAAGATGACAACGAAATCACTGTAACAGTTAAGGGAGCCACCACCACCTATGAATACCTTGATGA
>JAEXXN010000150.1 GCA_023405875.1 Bacillota bacterium
ATAGTTGCTGTAGGTGAAAACATAGAGGCACCTGAGGATGCAGAGATAATTGATGCTACAGGCAAGCTTGTAATGCCGGGCATGATAGATGCCCACTGTCACCTGGGAATGTGGGAGGACGCCATAGGCTTTGAGGGCGCAGACGGTAATGAGGCCGTAGACCCTGTGACGCCTCAGCTTAGAGCAATAGACTCAATAAATCCTATGGACAGGACCTTTGAAGAGGCCAGGGAGGGTGGAATAACTACCGTATGTACCGGCCCCGGCAGCGCAAATGTAATTGGCGGAACCTTTGCAACCATTAAGACTTATGGAAACAGAATCGATGATATGATATTAAAAGAGCCTGCTGCCATGAAGATAGCCTTTGGAGAGAATCCCAAGAGGGTATATTCAGATAAGAAAACATCGCCTACCACAAGGATGGCAACTGCGGCAATACTCAGGGAGCAGCTTTTCAAGGCGAAGGCTTATAATGAAAAGCTTCAGAGAGCAAAGCAGGACCCGGATAAAAAGCCCGAATTCGATATGAAGCTGGAAGCGCTGATAAAGGTCATAAATAAAGAAATACCGCTGAAGGCCCATGCACATAGAGCTGATGACATCTTTACAGCTCTGAGGATAGCAAAGGAGTTCGATGTGGACATAACTCTCGATCACTGTACTGAGGGACATCTTATTGCCGATGAGCTTGCAAGGGAAGGAAAATATGTCATAAACGGCCCGCACCTGACAGAGAGATCGAAATACGAGCTGAAGAACAAGACCTTCAAAACTCCTGCGGCACTGTGGAAGGCAGGGATAAAGTTCTCCATTACAACAGACCATCCCGTAATACCTATACAGTACCTGCCTCTATGTGCCGGGCTTGCTGCCGGAGACGGACTTGATGAGCTGGAGGCGCTGAAGGCTATAACCATCAATGCCGCAGAGATATTGGGACTGGAGGACAGAATAGGGAGCCTTGAGAAGGGCAAGGATGCAGATATAGTTATTTTTGAAGGACATCCCTTTGAGCTGACAAGTAAGACCCATGTGGTCATTATTGACGGAAGGGTGGTATACAGGAGGCAATAGGCTAGTACTCTTGGGTCGTGTAGGCTATAACGGTGCTTATAGCTGAATGTATACATTTACCTTCAAACAGAGTATAATATCTATAGCAATTATTTGGTTGTTATAGATATTTTTCTATATAGAAAAATAGTATCTGGTTCAGGTAGAGGTTTATGTTACAGGGCAAGAGGAGAAAAGCAGATCTTTTCATCAGAGCTTCGCAGCAATATTTGCAGCCTGATGCCCATGGCCTATTGCCTGACCTTAAAAGTTTTTCTGGAGGTAAATTAATGCTGAAATATAATACTGAAAGTGTTGAGGAAACGTCGGGAATAGGGGAAAAGCTTGGTAAGCTGCTCAATATGGGGAATATAATATGCCTCTCCGGGGATCTGGGAGCAGGAAAGACCGCATTTACACAGGGAGTGGCAAAGGGCCTTGGTGTGGAGGACTATGTGACAAGCCCTACCTATACCATCATAAATGAATACCAAGGCAGATTGCCCTTGTACCATTTTGATGTATACAGGCTCAATGATGTTGAAGAGATGTATGAACTGGGCTATGAGGAATATTTCTTCGGCGACGGAGTGGTGGTATTGGAATGGGCGGATATCGTTAGGGATATCATACCCAAGGAACGACTCTGGATAACGATACTGAATACCCGAGGGGACGATTCGCGGGAAATAATAATGGAAGCGACCGGAGACGTTTATGACAATATGTTGAAAGGAATGGAGCAAAATGAAAATCCTGGCTGTTGATACATCCACTTCTGCTGCCACAGCAGCAATAATGGAAGACGGCAGACTGATTACAGAATTCATACTGAATATCAGCAGAGCGCATTCCCAGAAAATAATGGGTATAATAGATGAGCTTTTTGTAAAGTCGGGAATAAAGCCCTCTGAAATAGATCTTTATGCATGCTCTGCAGGCCCCGGCTCCTTTACCGGGCTTCGCATAGGTGCAGCAATAATAAAGGGAATGGCACAGACCTTCGGAAAGCCTGTTGCCGCGGTTCCGACGCTTGATGCCATGGCTTACAGCCTTTACAATTGTACAGGCCTTATCTGTCCTATGCTTGATGCACAGAGAGAAATGGTTTACAGCAGTCTGTACTGCTGGGATAAAGGCAGGCTGAAAAAGCTACAGGACCTTGGAGTTATAAAAATAGAGGAGCTTACAAGGCTGATAAGAGACAAGGCAGTGCCTGTGACCTTCCTTGGAGACGGAGCATTACTTTTTGAAAATAATTTGAAGAAGGAGCTTGAAGAGTATTATCTGGCAAACGCCGGCAGCCTGCTTCCGAGAGCTTCCTCCTGTGCTGCAATAGCTATGGAGATGTATGAAAAGGGCTCTATAGATACATACAATTCCTTCAGGCTTACCTATATAAGAAAATCCCAGGCAGAAGTGGAATATGACAAAAAGCAGACAGTAGAGCTGCAGAATATGAGCGTGGATGATATAGACCAGGTTTGTGAAATAGAAAACCTGAGCTTCAAGACGCCCTGGTCCCGTGAAGCCTTTGAGGAGGAGCTTACCTCAAACAAGCTGGCCAGGTATGTCGTAGCCAGAGTGGAAGGAAGGGTAGCAGCCTATGGCGGCATGTGGCAGGTACTTGATGAAGGGCATATAACCAATATTGCAGTGCATCCTGATTATAGAGGCCGCGGAATAGGAGAAAAGCTGGTGCTTGCGATGCTGGAGACAGCAAGGAATAGCGGGATATCGGCAGTTACACTGGAGGTCAGAGTATCAAATAATGCTGCAAGAAAGCTTTACAGCAAGCTTGGCTTTGTAGATGGCGGAATAAGAAAGGGCTATTATTCCGATACAGGTGAAGATG
>JAEXXN010000198.1 GCA_023405875.1 Bacillota bacterium
CTTGTGAAGGTAGTCAAAAAATATGCAGAAGATGCAAAGGTAGCAATAAGAAATATACGCCGTGAAGCCAACGACCATCTTAAAAAGCTTAAAAAGGACGGGGATATAACCGAGGATGAGCTGAAGAAATCCGAAGAAGATATCCAGAAGACAACGGATAAACATATTAAAGAAGTTGATAAGGCTATGGAAGCAAAGGAAAAAGAAATATTGGAGGTATGATGCTGTTGAACGGGATACCTCTTGTAATAGGCTACAGCCTGGAAAAAGCCTTAGAGCTGCTGGGCGAGGGCCACAGCATAACGGTGAATTCGACGACAACCCCCTATGAAGACAAAAAAGCAGAGCGGCAGGGGAACAGGCCTATAGTAGTCAGACAGAAAACAATAGCAGATAGAATAGAATTAACCACCAGTCTTTTTAAATAGTATATAAAAAATAGTTCCCTCATTATGAGGGATATTTTTTTAGCATGGATGGGTTGAATGGATGTTTAATGTAAAATATATAGCTTTAAACTGATAAATATTATAAAATATAATATGTATTGAATTATCATAGGTTCTTTGGAACGGAGGTTCTCAGATGTTTGAAGATATTGATTTAGCAAGGCTTCCAAAGCATATAGCCATAATAATGGATGGAAATGGCCGCTGGGCCAAAAAGAGAGGTCTGCCGAGAGTAATGGGGCACAAAGCTGGAATGGATGCAATTAAAAAGGCTGTCCGGGCATGCAGCGACCTGGGTATCGGCATATTGACGATTTACGCCTTTTCAACTGAGAACTGGAAACGTCCCCAGGATGAAGTAGGCTATCTTATGAACCTGTTGGTTGAGTATATGAGAAAAGAGATAAACGAGCTTCACAATAATAAGGTCAGGATAAAGATACTTGGTGAAACGGATATACTTCCGGAACAGACAAGAAAAGAGATTGCCGAGGCAGTGAGGCTTACAGCGAATAATATAGGGCTTCAGTTCAATATTGCCTTAAATTATGGAGGAAGAGCCGAAATAGTGAGTGCATGCAGAAAGCTTTTTGAGGACATTGAGGACGGGAGCGTAGATAAAAGCTCTGTTGATGAGGCTTTGTTCAGGGATTATCTGTATACAGGCAACGATGCCGATCCGGATTTTATAATCAGGACCAGCGGAGAACAGAGATTAAGCAATTTCCTGCTCTGGCAGGGGGCTTACAGTGAATTGATTTTTGTCGACCAGCTCTGGCCGGATTTTGATGAAAAGGTGCTGTATGAGGCAATAATAGAATATCAAGGCAGGGACAGGCGGTTCGGTGCATTGAAGTAGTGGAGGTAAAAATGTTAAAGACACGGATATTAAGTGCGATATTCGGAGTACCCCTTATATTATTAATTTTATTTTTGAGAGGGCATTATTTGTACATTTTTGTTCTGGCCCTTGCTTTGGTTGGACTTCATGAGTATTACAGGGCAATGCTGAATGTGGGGCTGCGTACAAATAGAGTATTGGGTTACATTTCGGTCATTCTGTACTATCTGATGTTCCTGCTGCCTATTACCTTTGACAGGCCGGGACTATTGATAGCCGTTTCTGTTATTTTGCTTTTTACCAGCGAGATAATCACCCAGAAGCATAATATACCTGAGATAGCAGTAAATATACTGGGGATTGCATACATACCGTTCCTGTTCAGCCACCTGCTTATGATAGAAAACATGGAATTTGGGAATATAATATTGTGGCTGCCGTTTCTTTCAGCATGGTTCACAGATACCTTCGCATATTTTGTTGGAGTATATATGGGAAGAGTAAAGCTGTGTCCGAAAGTCAGTCCCAAGAAAACAGTGGAAGGGGCAATAGGAGGGATTTTAGGCTCTATTGCATTATGTACCCTTTCAGGCTATATAATGAACAGGCTTGGTGTAGATATCAAATTGATGCATTTTGTAATCACCGGTTTCCTATGCGGTTTTGCATCTGAAGTCGGTGACCTGGCTGCCTCATATATAAAGAGGTATACGGGCATAAAGGATTTCGGGAATCTTATTCCCGGACATGGAGGTATATTGGATAGGTTCGACAGCATACTGTTTACAGCACCGGTTATCTATTATTACTTCACGTTGATCGGAGACAGAATATGAAAAGATTATCGATTTTGGGTTCGACAGGGTCTATAGGAAAGCAGACCCTGGAAATAGTCAGGGAAAACCCGGATAAATTCGAGGTTGAAGCCTTGGCGGCAAATTCTGATATTGACGGCCTTGAGCAGCAGGTAAGAGAATTCAGGCCGAAAATTACCGCAATCGCAGATGAGGAAAAATACAAGGAGCTGAAGAGCAGGGTAGGCGGTCTTACACAAGTCACCACAGGCTCTGAAGGTGTGGTGGAGGCTGCTTCTGCGGCGGGCTGCGACACAGTTGTTTCTGCTATAGTAGGTATAGCAGGGCTCCTGCCTACATATAAAGCAATAAAATCGGGAAAGAATATAGCGCTGGCAAATAAGGAAACCCTTGTTACAGCCGGCAGGATAATAACTGAGGAAGTGAAGCGGAACCGGGTTGAGCTGCTTCCGGTTGACAGCGAGCATTCTGCAATATTTCAGAGCATGGTAGGAAGCAGCCATGGAGAAGTATCCAAGCTGATCCTGACAGCATCGGGAGGACCCTTCAGGAACAGCCCGGTGCCGGAGCTGGAGAAGGTCACGGTGCAGGCTGCCTTGAAGCATCCCAACTGGTCTATGGGAAAGAAGATAACGGTTGATTCTGCAACTATGATGAATAAAGGGCTTGAAGTTATAGAAGCCAGATGGCTTTTTGATATTATGCCCCAAAACATAGAGGTATGTGTCCACCCGGAAAGCATAATACATTCGGCGGTGGAATATGTTGACGGTGCAGTGATCGCTCAATTGGGGCTTCCGGATATGAAGCTGCCGATACAATATGCGCTTACTTATCCTCACAGGCTGCCTATGGAAGGAAGAAAACTCTCCCTGACTGAGACAGGGGCTCTGAGCTTCTTCAAACCGGATACAGGCAGGTTTAAATGCCTGGAATTGGCGATACGGGCTCTGGAGCTGGGGGATAGTGCATGTGTGGTATTGAACGGAGCCAATGAAGAAGCAGTCAGGTTGTTCCTGGAAGAGAAAATAGGCTTCCTTGACATAGGACGCCTGATAGAAAAAACTCTGGAAAAGCATAAAACTGTGGATAATATGAATATAGATGGGGTGATGGCTCTTGACCGATGGTCAAGAGAGACACTGCTCAATCTGTACAAAGTGGGGTGTGTTAATTGCTGACGATAATTGTAGCAATACTTGTATTCAACGGTATTGTATTTGTGCATGAAGGAGGGCACTTTATAGCTGCCCGCCTTGGAGGAATCAAGGTAGTCGAATTTGCATTGGGAATGGGACCCAAGCTCATAGGTAAGCAAATAGGAGAGACAATGTACTCTCTAAGGGCATTTCCTATAGGAGGCTTCTGCCTGATGCTGGGGGAAGACGAGGAAAAAAATGATCCCGGAGCTTTCAACAACAGTCCTATTCTGACCAGGATAGCTGCTGTAGCAATGGGGCCTATTGTAAATCTTCTTTTAGCTGTGCTTATATATTCACTTGTAATTAATCCGGTGGCCGCACCTGTAATCGGTCAGGTTTCCCAGGGTATGCCCGCGCAGAAAGCCGGCATAGTTGCAGGAGATACAATAGTGGATATAAATGATGTAAAGATCTCCAGCTGGCAGGAAATGAAGCCTGAAATAGCAAAGTATGAGGGAGAGGTTATAACTGTTACTGTTGAGAATAAAGGCGTTCAGCGGGATGTGCAGCTTATACCGGTAAAGAGCCCCAGCTCTGAGGATATTGTCATAGGTGTGACGCAGAAGATTGAAATTGCCGGTTTTTCATTATCCGAAGGTATAAAGACTACGACCGACATTTCTAAAATGATGCTCAACTTCCTTGGGGAGTTGGTCAGAGGAAAAGCCGATGCCGAAGAAGTAAGCGGGCCGATTTCAATCATTGTATACATGAACGAAGCGGCAAAGACAGGCTTCCTGAGTGTGCTGTACCTTACTGCAATAATAAGTCTCAACCTTGCAATACTGAACCTGCTGCCTGTACCTGCCCTTGACGGGGGAAGGCTGCTGTTCCTTTTTGTGGAGCTTGTAAGAAGAAAGAAGCTTCCGGCAGAAAAGGAAGGCATGGTTCATTTTGTAGGCCTTGTGGCCTTGATGGCACTTTCTGTATTCCTGATGTACAGGGATATAATAAGATTCAATCTATTGAATATATTCAGGTAGGTAGCTTATGAGCAATAGTACGAGAAAGATACGAATAGGTGACCGTTGCATCGGAGGCGGCGGGCCCATACTTATACAGTCC
>JAEXXN010000339.1 GCA_023405875.1 Bacillota bacterium
GCCTCAAGCAGTCCTTCCTGTTGCCGGAAAGGTATATAATGTAAATTCTATGTTGGGCAAACATGGTATTGTAGGAATAAAAACCGGTTCCGGTGTTATCGCCGGGGGATGCTTTGTGTCGGCAACACCGATAGCAAATGGAAGTGAAAAGCATTATATTATAGCCGCTGTGCTGGGCAGCAGGAAGGCCAATCAAAACCTGAAAAGCGCACTTGACGCAAATGCTCAGATTTTGGACCAGGTGCGGCCGCAGTTCAAATCCTTTACACTTGAGCCCCCGGCAAATGGTTTTGGTAAAATTACTACTCCGTGGCATACCGAAAGTGAATTAACAGTAAATGAGCCAATAGAGGTCTTTGGTTATCCGGGCATGAAAGTGGCATATTCAATAGAGCCCCTGGAAGTAAAGCTGCCTGCTGCTCCGGGCACTGATGTCGCAACCCTGACGATCCAGACAGGAAAAACATCCAAAACCTATACTATGCAAAACAAAGTGCAGATTGATCCGCCGGGATTATTGTGGAGATTAATCCGGAATTGATCTGGTTACATAAAAATACTGTATAATTAAGGCATTACTATATAATACATTGCAGGATATGGAGTTTGAAAATATGGACAATAAGCTGATTTTGAATACCAAGCTGTATATACCTCCTGCAAGGCAGAATCAGATTTGCCGGGAATTGCCCAACAACAAGCTGGAGGAGGGCTATCTGAAAGGACACGGGATAATCCTGGTTTCTGCTCCCGCGGGCTATGGAAAGACAATGCTTATATCTGAATGGGTCAGGGAGTCAAACCACAAATGTACCTGGTTATCCCTGGATGAATATGATAACGACCCTGTAAGGTTTATAAATTATCTGATTGCAGCAATACAGGAGGCCAATGCCTGCTTCGGAAAATCAATTGAAGAACTGCTGGCTTCTCCCAAGCTGCCCAATTGGGAGATCATAGGGTCATATATAATAAAAGAATTGGATCAGGTGAAAGAACGGTTTATTCTGGTGCTTGATGATTATCATCTTGTCAGTAACGGCTATATACACGGTTTGGTTGGAAAACTGCTTGATTCTGCTGTACCGAATATATTTATTGTGATAATTACCCGAAAAGCTCCACCCTTTAGGCTTTCCAAATGGAGAGCAAGAGACAGAATAACCGAGCTGGGGGCCATGGACTTGAAATTTGAGGCAAAGGAAGTTAAAGCTTTCTTTGAAAGCAATTTCGATATTCATTTTGACGATAACATGCTGAAAGCAGTTGAAGAAAGGACGGAAGGCTGGGCTGCGGGCCTGCAGCTGACCGGTTTGTCCATAAAGCATATGGGGGAAGCTCAGGCAAAAGACTTTATTAAGGAATTCAAAGGTAATAACCGTCTTATAATAGACTACCTGCTTGAGGAGGTCCTACGAAGGCAAGCAGAGCAGGTCAGGAATTTCCTCATAAAAACCTGTGTCCTGAAAAGATTTAATACCGAGCTTTGCGATGCTGTGACGGGAATGAGCAGCAGGAGCATCATAGATCAGCTGGAGCGTGAAAACCTATTTATCGTACCCTTGGATGACAGCCGCACCTGGTATAGATACCATCACCTTTTCTCGGAATTTTTGCAAACCTGGCTGGAGGAACATGAAAAGACGGATATAAGAAGAAGAGCAAGCTCCTGGTTTAATGAGAACGGCTTTGCAGAGGAAGCCTTAGAATATGCACTGGAGGCAAAAGACGGAGCTGCTGCGGAAAACGTGGTCAAACAGGAGGCAGAAAGGTTTTTGCGGAACGGAGACTTGAAAACGCTGCTCTCATGGTCAAATTCCGTTTTAAAGATAAAAGAGGAATGTGATCCCATTATAAGTGCATATAGGACTTTCTGCCTGCTTACATCAGGAGAAATACGCGAAGGCTACTGCTTGATCCAGAGCTTGGAAGCCAACGGGGAAATCAAGAATGACCCGTTGATATCAGGAATGCTCAGGACCTTCCTATCTGTTTTTTATTTAGGCATGGACATTGACAAAGCGATCCAACTGACGGAAGAAGCAATTGTACTGTTAAAGGATGTTAATGAGTTCTTTTACTTAGGGGCGCTGTTGGCAAAGGGCCAGGCACTGGTCAAAAAAGGTAAGCTTGCAAAGGCTGCCCTCCTGCTTACTGAAGTATATGAGAAAACCGGCGGCAAGGGCTACCGCTTTGTAGAAATGGGTGCGCTTATCAATCTGGTATTCAGCCTTAATTTTATGGGAAAAAGAGGAGAGGCCCTTGCATTATGCGAAGAAGCACTTGCAGAGCATGGAAATCAAAGAGGAAAGCGTTTGCCTATTTCAAGGGAAATCCATATACTGGTCGGTATGCTGTTGTATTATAACAACAAGTTGAAGGAAGCCAGGTATTACCTGGAAAGCGGTATAACCTATTGCGGAGAAATAGAGCTTGCTCATATGAAGGGTCTGGGAGATCGGTTTTATGTGCTTTCACTCTATCATGAGGGAGAAAAAGCCGAAGCTTTTGAAATGATCCACAAACTAAAAGCTCAGGCTAGAAATCTGGACCTTCAATATGTGGACCTTTCCTTTGAAGCTTTGGAAATTGAGCTGCATCTTAGGGAAAAGAACTATAAGAGAGTAGAAGACTGGCTGAATAGCGTTGGAACGGCCTTTGAAAAAGTGCCGCCGGCTCTTGACGCATATGATTATTATACTTATCTGAGAGCTTTGATTTCACAGGGCAGATTGCAGGAAGCTGAGGCTGGGCTTCGAGAGAAGGAAAGAATGGCCAGAGCGGATGGAGGGCATGGGGTATTAATAACGCTGCTGCTGCTGAAAGCCCTGGTCCAAAAACGCATCGGCAAAGAAAATGAGGCTTTGAAATATGTAGAAGAAGCATTGAAATCAGCAGCACCGGAAGGGTACATAAGATATTTTCTGGATGAAGATGAGGAAGTCCTGGAATTGGTATATAAGGTGCGGCATGCTGCGCCGCAATTCGTGGATCAGCTTGTAACCAAAGAAGAGGGGGAAGCCTTTGTATTGAAAAGGCCTTTGACGAACAGGGAGATTGAAATCCTTGAGCTTATTGCGGCCGGGCTGTCAAATGATGAAATTGCAGCTAAGTTTTATATAACGACCGGGACAGTCAAATGGCATATCAAGAACATATATGAAAAGCTGGAGGTCAGTAAACGGACTCAGGCGCTGAGAAGAGCAAGAAAGTTGAATATTATAACATAAATCGGAAACAGCACCATTTAAG
>JAEXXN010000008.1 GCA_023405875.1 Bacillota bacterium
CACCTCAGCTATTGCTTTTTCTGATGTTTCATCTTGTATATCCGACATGTTTTGTATTCATCCCACAATCATATTGTATGGTATTTCCGTCATTTTGTAAAAGCATAATTTCCTGCTATTTCCTTAATCTGGTCAAATGAACTCTTTATTACTTGTATTCCCGACATTTTACTTATAATTTCATAGCTACTGCACATTTATTTCTTGATATTCCCATTTATCAGAGCTATAATATAAGTAATAGTCGGTATGACCGTACACAGAAGGAGATAAGAAAAATGGATATCGGAACCCATATCAAAGAGCTTAGAAAAGAAAGGAAAATGACGCAGATAGAGCTTGCTGCTGCTGCTGAAATCTCACGGTCCTATTTAGCTGATGTTGAGGCAGGAAGGTATAACCCCAGTCTGGATACTTTGTCAAAGCTTGCTCAGGCTCTTGGTGTTGAGGTATCTGCTCTTTTTAAAGGCAGTAACAACGGGCTGCCGGATTCTGATAAGGTCTTTGACGGCTCCTTCTCCCGAATTAATGAGAATAACGACCTGCCAGCAGCAGTTCAGGGCATCAGGACAATAGCTGCGCATAAAACAGACGGCTATGAGGACGGGCTTACAGCGGATGAAAAAATAGCTGTCAGGGCTTTTCTTGAGACCTACAGGAAACAGAAGCAAATGGAGAAGGAGAAGAAAGGAGAGTAATATGGCATACAGGTTGACTAAGCTTGAGCTATTGCAGGAAGAAGCCCTGCAGAATGACATTAAGGTCACCTATGCTTCTCTGCCCAAACGGATCAAGGGACTATACTGCGAAGATTACGATATGCCGCCGGTCATTGCTCTCAACAAACACTATATTGCAGATTCCAAAGAGGAAACCTGCATTGTTGCCGAAGAGCTTGGACATTACTATACATCCTATGGAGACCTTCTGGATGAGGCAACGGATAAGACAGTAGTAAGAAAACAGGAGGAAAAAGCAAGAAGATGGGCTGCAAAGAGGATCCTTTCGCTGAATGATATCATTAAAGCATACGAGTATGGTGCAAGTACCCGGCTGGAGTTTGCAGAATACCTTGAGACTACTGAGGATTTCCTATGCTGGGCCATTGAATACTATAGAAAAAAGTATGGGATCATTAAGGTTATTGACTCCAAATATGTCATTTACTTTGAACCTTTTGGAATAATGCGTATGCTTGAAAAATAGGGACAAGATATCTTGTCCCTATACAGCTTTAAAATCAAAGCTCCAGCTTATAATGATTCATTTAAATATATACTAGAATTCAATCATCTGTGGTCTTACTCCATTTAACTTTTTCATTTCATCAAGCATAGCTTGAATTTCATTCTCTTTCCCTGTTAATTGAAGTATAAGTATCCCGTCCGTAGAACACTCATCTTCATTGGTTTCATGAAATCCAACCCTGGTCTTGATATTGCAGCCATATTTTGTCAGTATCTCTTGAACAAGCGGAGCATTCGCAGTTCTGCCATTGACCTTGATCGCCATAATCTTATCCATATAAAATACCTCCCCATATTAATCTTGATAACATGTTCTGTTAATATAATATCATTATAGGCAAGATATGGCAATTATCTAATATTTTATGGCAGCCGGTGTAAAGCTTCCGGCATTATAATGCCGCTAACTATAGAGGTAGGGGACATATACCGCCTCGTTATATCATATGTAGATACGGCGCTTATACATACTTAACCTTTTCGGATTAAATGCCGCAGCTGCTGCTATTCGGCAAATACCTGAAGTGACTGTCCTGTCATATAGCCAGAATCCTCTGAAGCTAAATACACAAAGCCCGGTGCTATCTCAAAGGGCTGAGCCGCTCTTCCCATCGGAGTCCCGGTACCCCAGGCCGCCACAACCTCCGGACTGAAGGCTGATGGGATTATCGGCGTCCAGGTTTCACCGGGAACTATGCAATTTACACGAATACCTCTGGGAAGCAGGTTTTTGGCTAAGGAACGGGTAAATGAAACAATTGCTCCTTTTGAGGTTTCATAATCCACAGCGATCCCATAGGGCCTGTAAGCAGCTATTGAGGATGTGTTTATAATGGAGCTGCCCGGTTTCATATAAGGCAGCGCAGACTTGGTCAGTGAAAAGAAGGAGAATAGATTTACAGCAAAGGTCATCTCCAGATTATTTCTGGTTATACTTTCAAACCTGTCGCATGGAAAAACTACAGCAGCATTGTTTATCAGCACATCCAATTTGCCAAAGCTGCGAATGACCTCCCGGACGATAAGCCTGCAGTTTTCCTCAGAGCTTATGTCGGCGGCAAGAGTTATGCATTCTCTGCCTAATTGCTTTATCCTTGCTTTCGTTTCAGCCGCATCCTGGTGTTCATTTAAATAAACGATGGCAATATCTGCACCTTCTTTTGCCAGTGCATATGCGGCACCTCTTCCTATTCCGCTGTCTCCTCCTGTTATAAGCACCAGCTTATTCAATAGTTTCCCACCCGGAATTGGAGGAGCGGGGGGCTCAGATATTGGCCGGGGAACCATTATCGCCTCTATACCCGGCTGCCGGGCTTGATGCTGGGGCGGAAACCCGACAGGCAGGTTATATGGATTGAAAACCTGACTCACTCTTGACATCTCCTATTCAATTGAATTGAACTCATACCATTATATGTTCCAGTAATCCATTTGGTTATCGCTATGTCAAGCCGATTTTATATACAATTAATAAGGCCAATGAAATCTCTAGTGATTTCATTGGCCTTATACAGCTAGTTCACTGTAAAATCTGCCGTCTTCTGCCTTACAAGCATATTTTGCAGGTTATCCCATGAGTGCCCGGATGAGCTGTTGCTCTCCTGCTTTTGATGATAAATATATTCTTTAAGCTCTTCTCTCAAATTTTCATCCTTTGTATCGGCATATACTTTCAATGCAGGAGCAACTCCCGCCGGACCAGATTGATAAAGTATCTGTACATCAAAGC
>JAEXXN010000107.1 GCA_023405875.1 Bacillota bacterium
GGACAGCTTCTCAGCCTTTCTGAGGTATTCCCCGGCCTGAGCGCTGTTCTTCCCTTTGACTGCATCAAGGACCTTGTGTCCGTAGCTATGTAATTCCGAATGTACGCTATCTATGGCCTTCCAATCCTTTTCTATTGACGGATGGCTTATATTTATGGAATTATAAAAATGTCCGAAGGCGCATTTTGAGCCGTTGATCTGTATCGGATATGACCTCATTTCATCTACGATGCGCCTGAGATTGTTCACCCAGCCCTTATGCGCTTCTTTCGCATTATTCAGGTTTTGTATCAGCTCCTGGTTGCTTATCGCATTTTTGCTGCCCAGCAAAGCCTGCATCATTTCCTTTACTATGGCCGACAGGGTATCATCTATTTGCGATATCTGTTTTGCGTACTCAGCGCTTTGTGTCGCATCCTTCGTTATAACCTGTGTCATATCGCTGAGCTTTTCTGCGTCACGGCTGGAGGCTTCCATGGCCTGGTTGATTTCATTTGACGCGGCTTTTATTCCATCCATAGACTCGTTTATGATCCTTATGTCATCAATGGTTGTATGGAGCATATCCACATTTTCTCTGATAGTGCCTGTGATGGTATCAAGCTTTTCGCTCATTTCCACAGTAGAGCTTATTGTACTGTCCATGCTCTGCTTACCGGCTACAGCCGCACTCTGTATATTATTCACAAAAGCATTCATGCCTTCCAGGCTTTTCTTGGTATCGTCCGCAAGCTTTCTTATTTCCTGGGCCACTACCGAGAAGCCCCGCCCCTGCTCACCTGCTCTGGCAGCTTCAATAGAGGCATTAAGTGCAAGAAGGTTGGTCTGGTCTGCAATTCCTTTTACGTCATTAACTATATCATTTACCTTATTTGCCATTTCAACCAGCTGCCTGATCTGCTGGCTCATTATATTTGCATCCGTCATTACATTATTCTTAAGTACATTTACCTCTTCAATCTGGGACAGGCTCTGGTTGTTCCTTTCCACCAGGACCTCAGATGCAGCCGATAATTGCTCCAGGGTATCGGAGGTACTGCCGACGGTCTCATTTACCTGGTTCATACTTGCCGTTGTCTGCTCAACTATCGCAAGGTTGGATTCGCTCAGCATCGACATTTCTTTTGCAAAATCAATGAGCTTATATGCGCTGTGAGACATATTCACATCAAAGCTGCTTAAAGCTGCAGTGATGGAAAGCATTTTTCTGGCAGCTTCGGACATTTGCTTTTCGCTGCCAAGCAGCTTGTTAAAATACTTCAGTACGTCTTTGTGGATGTAATATTCCGGTCCCGGCTCCTGTACCTCTTCACCGTTCAAGGTTTTTTCCACAAAGTCCAATATGCATAGTGCCTCCTCACAGGGCTTTCCGATTGCCTTTTTAAACATGAAGAATCCTCCTCTTATTTTATATATTAGTGCAAGTATGCTATATAATAAAGCTGCATGTGTTTTCATCAGCCATTTATATTCTGTAGCTTTTATTTAAAATGTATATCCGCCAATGGGATTGCTGCACACCGTGATTGTATTTATTATAACATAATACTATATTTCGATAAAAACATTTTGCATACAGCTTCAGATTTCGCCTGAATATTCACTTGCTTTCATTCAATTCGACAATTCCAGGGCGTCTATAAATTTTAATGTGGCAGGAGAAAGGGCAATGCTTTTCAGAAAACAAATACCGATACCTCTTGGAGGTATTTCTTCAGCCAGCTGTATTTCGTGAACTGCTCCATTTCCAAGGTATTCCTGAGAAAACTCCTTGATTACGCAGGAAACACCCAGATTTATCCTGGCAAACTCCAGAAGCAGCTCATGGGACCCAAGCTCTATTTCAGGCTTGATTCCAACTCCCTTTGACAGCATATAGCCTTCTACATAGTTCCGGGAATTTGACTTTTTCTCGAGAAGTATCAAAGGATACTCTGCTATTTCCCTGAGACTGAGCACCTTTGAGATCTTCCTCCTGTACAGCTCTCCGCAGACGAAAATATCCCTTACCTCCATACATTTTATGATTTCCAGCGCCGTATCTTCAATGGGAAGATTACATATGGCGATGTCTATTTCTCCTGATTTCAGCATTGTACAAAGCTCAATGGTGGTTCCGTTGAATATCCTGAGCTTGATATTGGAATGCCCGTTATGGAACCTTTCCAGGTAGGGCAGGAGAAAATAGCGCGAGATGGTATCTCCTACCCCTATCCTGAGCTCACCCATCAGTAGGTTCTTGATCTCCGAAAGCTTGCTTTCTCCTGTGCTGATAAGACTCATGGCAGAGCTGATGTATTCATGCAATAGAAGCCCCTCATTTGTGAGAGCCACCCCTCTTGATGTCCGGGTAAAAAGGCGGATCCCAAGCTCTCCTTCCAACTGCATCATCGCCTGGCTTACGGCTGGCTGAGTCATATAAAGCGATACGGCAGCTTTTGAAAAGCTCCGGAGCTTCGCAACCTCACAGAATATCCTGTATAAGTCCAGCTTTATCAAGCCATAATCACTCCTTATATCTATCATAATATATATTTATTTTACTTATATCATATGATGATGTATAGTACAAGTGTATATAATATGTACCGATAAAATTGCTTATAACGAGGCAAAAGATGTCCCCTGCTTTTATAAAGGACAGATACCACTTAATTTTTTCAATATACGGTGACATAGTACTAACCTCGTTGAAACCCTCGGGCAGGTTTTTGCAGGTGTGCAAAAACCCTTATTAAAATCTTGTTATAAGGGGAGATTCTAAATGGAAAGAATGACGGGAACCGTCTCAAGAGGCCTTCGTGCTCCAATCATAAGGCAGGGGGACGATATAGCCGGGATGGTTGTTGAGACTGTGCTGAAAGCCTCAGAAGCAGAAGGCTTCCATATCAATGACAGGGACATAGTTGCTGTAACCGAATCTGTTGTGGCACGTTCACAGGGCAACTATGCCACAGTAGATGCAATTGCCAAGGATGTCAAAGCAAAATACGGTGCGGATACACTGGGAGTAATATTCCCCATACTGAGCCGCAATCGTTTTGCTATATGCCTTAAGGGTATTGCAAAGGGCGTAAGAAAAATAGTGCTGATGTTCAGTTATCCTTCGGATGAAGTAGGCAACCAGCTGGTGGATATAGATGCTCTGGATGCAAAGGGTGTGAATCCCTGGAGCGATGTGCTGACAGAAGCGGAATTCCGGAAGCATTTCGGATATAACAAGCATACCTTTACCGGAGTTGACTATATTGATTACTATAAATCCTTGATCACTGAAAACGGAGCGGAATGTGAAATCATATTTTCCAACAACCCCTCAACCATACTGGATTATACGAAAAATGTCCTGGCCTGTGATATCCACACCAGGGCCAGGACCAAGAGGATACTGAAGGAAAAGGGTGGAGAGAAGATATACGG
>JAEXXN010000431.1 GCA_023405875.1 Bacillota bacterium
GGATTGGAAGGAAGAGCTGCTGGATATTATCAGGAATAAAATCAATAAGACAGTAAAAAACAAGGATTCCGCTGTCCAAAATATTATCAACAGCTTGGAAGAGCATAGTCAGCTATCGACTTTTGTAAATATTCTCAAAGTCCTTAATACACCTCCTTTTAAATGGACAAGGAAATGCTTGTGCAAAGAATTTGAAAAGTCCGGTATCAACATTAGTGAAAGCCAGATAAAAAGATATCTACTGATACTGAAGGAGCACGACCTGGTGCAGTGTAAGACCGGAGACGGAACTTATATAAAAGAGATGGGCAGAGTTCTATTGCATCAATACGAAGACGATCCGTCTTCTTTTTAAGAAAAGTTTGTCCATGAATGGCTAAAGGAAAATAACCATATGCGGACAAATATCGCAAAAGCAGTCAAAATCCATAGGATTTTTATTGGCACAGAAATTGCAAATTCATAATAAATGAATTCTCTTCATCAGAAGATATTGCATCTTTCCTGTGAGAGATAATGCTCAAGCAAGCAGATGTAATTTGAGATACGTATCACAGCTGTATCAATTAACGTACTACTGTCCCTTCTCTATTGAGGAAAGTAAAATTGAATATCAATAAAAACTACAAAACAAAAGGAGGAACAATATGGATAAAATCATAGTAGTACAGCCGATTCATGACAATGGCATGAAAATTCTAAGTGAGGCCGGAGAGGTTGTAGTTCCGGAAAGCTCATCTGACAAGGAAGTGTCCAAAGCAGGGCGGGACGCTAAAGCTTTAGTAGTCCGGCTGACACGTGTCTCTGCCGACTTGATGGATGCTATGCCTTCGCTCAAGGTTATCGGCCGTAATGGCATAGGCGTAGATAATATCGACGTGAAAGCAGCATCTCAAAGAAAGATTATGGTAGTAAATACACCCGGTACAAATTCAAATAGTGTTGCTGAATACGTTATAGCTGCCTTCATGTTTCTGATGAAACGGCTGGGCCCCCTTGATTTGCATATCAAGCAGGGGGATTGGGCTTTCAGGGACAGCTCCCGGGGCTTTGATGTTGAAGGTAAAACAATCGGAATAGTCGGAATGGGTCAAATTGGTTCTATTTTACTGAAAAAGTGCAGAACAGGACTGGGAATGAGGACCTTAGTCTATGATCCCTATCTTTCTGCAGAACAGATTATCGAATCGGAAGCAGAGGCCTGTCCAAGTCTGGAGGTATTATTAAATCAGGCAGATGTAGTTTCAATACATGTACCTTTAACGAATTCAACCAGGGGGATGTTTAATAACGAGCTTCTTTCAAAGATGAAAAAGGGAGCCATACTGATAAATGCTTCCCGCGGAGGTATCGTGGATGAGGAAGCCTTAAGCAGGCTTTTACAAAGCGGCCATCTTGGCGGTGCAGCTCTTGATGTATTTGCTCAGGAGCCGCCTGAGAAAGCCTGTCCTCTCTGGGGTGTGCCTAATCTTTTGGCAACGCCTCACATTGCCGGTATGACGGAGGATGCGGCAATCCGTACTGCAGAAGCGATGTGCAAGGATGTTGCCGCAGTGTTGAGAGGGGACAAACCTGCTAATCTATACAATAAGGATGCATTCGGGGAGGAGCTGTTCAAATGAAGAGTATTCTAAGCCTTGGACGACCTCAAAACACTAAGGATAAGGAACCGCAGCCAGGAAAAGGTAAGCTTTCATCAATTGGCCATTATGTAAAAAAGTATGGAATGGTGTTTACCTTTCTTGGGCTGATCATTCTGGGATCACTTTTATCCGATAGATTTCTTTCTTCCCGTAACCTGCTTAATGTAGCCAGGCAGGTAGCAATTATAGGCTTATTGGCAACCGGAGAAACCTTTGCAATCCTGGCAGGCGGAATCGATTTATCAGTCGGAGGGGTATTATCTGCGGCGGCGGTTTTTGCCGCGTCCATGCAGTTTTTACCATTTCCCGCCATTGTAGTGCTCACGATTTTATTCGGCAGTATGTTCGGACTCACCACCGGTAATTTGGTATCGAGGGCAAAGATAACTCCGTTTATAGCAACCATGGGTATGGGGGCGGTAGCTGATGGAGTTGCGCTGCTGCTATCTAACGGACAGCCGATATTTATCGAGAACAATAGCGAAATATTTGCGGCTTTAGGTAATGACAGCTTTCTGGGTATACCGATTCCGGCGATTGTATTAGTTGTTTGTATAATAATAGGACAAATAATACTGTCGTATACTTCAGCGGGAGTATACCTGAAAGCCCTTGGAGGAAATGAGGAAGCTACTTTCTGGTCAGGGGTCAATACCAAAAAATACCGCACACTGTCTTTTGTGCTTGCAGGTATTTTTACAGGTGTTGCGGCTATATTAGCCGTAGCCCGTACATCGGTAGGAGACCCTGTAATAGGACAGGGGCTGACCCTTGATGCCATAAGCGCAGTAGTAATAGGCGGAACACACTTAGGCGGCGGAGGTATTGGAAGTGTCACAGGCACTCTCCTGGGGGCATTTATAATGGGCATAATCAATAACCTTTTCAACCTTTTAAATGTCAATGCTTATTGGCAATTGGTAGCCAAGGGTTCAATCATCATCGGGGCAGTCTATATAGGTACCCGCAAGGGAAAGGAGTGAGAATGTGGATATTCTACTCAAGGCTCGGGGAATAAGTAAACGGTTTGGAGGTATTCAAGCCCTTAATAAAGTTGATTTTGAAGTCGGAAAGGGCGAAATTCATGCTGTAATCGGTGAAAATGGCGCCGGCAAATCCACCCTTATGAAGATAATTACGGGAGTATACCATAAGGATGAAGGGGAATTATGGTTTGACGGAAATCCGCTTTCACCCAAAAACCCTTTGCATTGCAGGAATCTTGGCATCGGGATAGTATATCAGGAACCTACCCTGATAAAATCGCTTGATGTCAAAAGGAATATTTATCTTGGCAGATATCCGCAAAAAAAGCTTCCCGGTTTTGTGGATTGGACCTGCTTAAAGGAACAAACTCAAAAAGTCCTTGAGCAGCTGGATATACAGATCGATCCCGATACTACCGTAGGGCAGTTGACCTTCGGCAAGCGTCAAATGATTGAGATTGCAAAGGTAATGGCTCATAACGCCAAGCTCGTTATTCTTGACGAACCTACTTCCGCACTTTCCGAGGAAGAAAAGGACAGCCTTTTTACTATTATCAGGCTGCTTAAAGAGAAGGGGACATCTATTATTTATATCAGCCACAGGTTATCTGAGATTTTCGAAATCTCAGACAGGATAACGGTTTTGCGGGACGGGAATATGATAGGTAGCGATTTGACAAAAAATCTGACGGTTGATTTATTAATAAAAATGATGGTTGGCCGTTCATTGAATTCCGGTATGCAACGGCAAAGCGATTGCCGGGCTGAAAAGGTTGAGGTCCTCAAGGTGGATGGGATATCTCGCGGCAATGTGCTTAAAAATATCAGTTTTTGCCTGCATAAGGGCGAAATCCTTGGAATATCAGGCTTAATAGGTTCAGGACGCACTGAATTGGCAAGAGCGATCTTTGGCATAGATAAAATTGATTCAGGTAAAGTTTATCTCGATGGTAAGCCTACCGTTATTAATTCACCGAATGAAGCGGTTAAGCACGAGCTTGCCTTTGTACCTGAAAGCAGAAAGGAGCAGGGCATCATACCCCGTATGAGCGTGGGCAATAACATTACTATCACTATGTTAAAGCAATTAACGAAATTATCTTTTGTTGACCGGCCGCAACAGCAAAAGAAAGCCCACAGCTTTGTCGATAAACTGGGAATCAAGATAGCCGGTTTAGCTCAGCCGGTCATCAGCTTATCCGGCGGTAACCAGCAAAAGGTGGTAATCGCAAAATGGCTTTCCAGTAATCCTAAAATTCTGATTCTGGATGAACCTACCCGCGGCATTGATGTCAATGCCAAAAGTGAGATTCATCAGTTAATAACAAAGCTGGCTGACGAAGGTATGTCCGTTATTATGATCTCTTCAGAAATGGAGGAGGTGATGAAGCTTTCTGACAGAGTTCTAGTATTATATGAAGGTGAAGTATCAGGAATTTTAGACCATGATGAAATTTCCGAAGAAAACCTTTTAAGCTGTATTCACTGTCATAAAAATGTAGGTTAATAGATTATTGAAAGGGGTACTAAAAATGTCTAAAAGGATGAAAAAGGGATTTTTGCTTATAATGGTCACAGGAATTTGTTTATCTCTCCTTACAGC
Source organism: Bacillota bacterium (assembly GCA_023405875.1). GTDB lineage: Bacteria > Bacillota > Clostridia > Lutisporales > Lutisporaceae > BRH-c25. The sequence continues at coordinate 4,233 of JAEXXN010000431.1, forward strand.
ATGCGGCACAAAAGCTCCCGCCTCAGGCGATACCTCGACCCCTGCCCCTGAACCGGAAAAAAAGACCTTCAAAGTGGGTTATTCAATCGATACTATTTCTACCCCCTTTAACGCAAAGGCATATGAGCAAATGGCTGCCGAATGGAAGAGCCATCCTGAGGTAACCTTGTATACTACAGAGGCCAGGGGACAGGCTATCAAACAGGTATCAGACATTGAAGACCTTATCAGCAAAGGTGTGGACTTGCTTATTGTCAAACCCCGGGATGAAAAGACCCTGGCATCTACTTTGAGCAGTGCCTATAAGCAGGGTATAAAGGTGGTATTGATCGACAGGGTTATTGACAGCGAAGATTACAATACGCGTGTTGTAACGGATAACGCCGAAGTCGGCATATTGTGTGCTGAATATATGGCAAAAGCTATCGGCGGAAAAGGCAATGTGTGCATCGCGGAAGGTACTCCGGGTGCCAGCTCATACCTTGAGAGAACCAACGCTTTTATAGAAACTATGAGTAAATACCCGGATATTAAAATCATTGCACAGCAGCCGTCAAACGCCAAGCGTGATGAGGGTAAGACTCTTGCAGAAAACTGGATCCAGGCATACGGTGATAAAATAAGCGGAATACATTCCAATGCAGATGAAATCACAATGGGTATTATACAGGCAGTTGAGCAGGCAGGTAAAACCGGAGATATTAAAGTGACCAGTATTACCGGTCTCATGGAAGCCGTTCCAGCCGTAAAAAATGGACAGATAGACCAGGTTGCGACCATAACTAACGGTGTTCGTATAGGCGTTGATGCTGCCTGGAAGCTTCTGAACGGCGAGGAGGTCCCCAAAAAAATTATTGTTCCCAGCGTGACAATCACAAAAGATAACGCTGATCAATACTATAACCAGGATAAGTACCTGGTTGATGAATTACTTTAAAAATTAGATATTTAATAGAAATTTACTTAATGGATTTAGGAGGATAAATAATTATGAATTTTGCAGTAGATTGGGTCGATAGAGTGGATTTTGTGAAAATGCGCGAGATGCGTACAGAGCGTCTGCGCCAGACAATGGTGAAGTATAATCTTGATGCCTTGATAACCTTCAGGGCAGAAAATATAAGGTATATGACCAACATGAGGCCTCTCTGGTGGCCAATAAGCTTCTTGTCAAGAAACGCTTCAATGATGACTCAGACAAGCAGGCCGGTCCTTTATGTCACAAGCGGAGATGCACCGCGCTGCCGGCAGGTGATGACCTGGATGAAGCCTGAAGAAATCAAGCCGTGCGGAACAATGGAAGAACCCGGTATCGTTGATACAATGATAAAGCAATTCGTAGAAACTCTCAGGGAACAAGGTTTTACAAAAGGAAGGATAGGTGTAGATGCCGGTACCTTCGTAATGCTTGAAAAATTCAAGGCTGCACTTCCAAACTGTGAAGTTGTTGACGGCGATGCATGTGTTATAGAAGCTAAAGCAGTTAAGAACTCCGAAGAAATAAAACTGATGAAGGAGTCCTCCATAATAGCATCCATAGGGCAACAAACTGCTATTGACCATATACGTACCGGAGTAAGGAATTGCGAAATATTGGCGGAGGTTATGAAGTGCTTCTACTCATACGGTATGGAGGTACCGCAGTGTAACCTTATAGTGACCTCGGGGGAAGAAACAGCACCGCTTCACCGTTTCGCTTCAGACAGGAAGGTTCTTCCCGGTGACCTGGTATTCATGGACCTGGGCGGGTGTTTCAACGGATACTTCTCCGATACTACCAGGACAGTAGTACATGGTAAGCCAAACGACATGCAGAAGAGGATATATAATGCAGTTTATGAGGAAATGATGGTTGTCCATGAGCTGCTTAAGCCGGGAAACACCAACGAAGAATTAAATATTGCAGCACGTAATGTTATAAAAAAGCATGGCTTTGCAGAGTGGGGTTTCCACGGTGTGCTGGGGCATTCCATAGGCGTATCGGGACTTGAAGCACCTCTTATCGGAGATATATCGGCTGCCGGCGGAAACGTATTCCAATTCGAACCCGGCATGATATTCTCATGTGAGCCGGCTATATTGGTGCCCAACGTTCCCGGAGGCGGCGGAGTACGTATAGAGGATACAATTCTTGTAACTGATACAGGAAATGAAATATTATCACGCTATCCTTATTGCGACGAATTATTAGGTTAGTACTCTGTAACACCTAATTCTCCGGCGGGCAATGCAAAGTTTAAGTGTTACAGAGCACTAGTTTTCACGGAGGAAGCCAGGCTCGCTTCCTCCTATAAAATTCTGGGGGTGAAGCTTTGAAAGCGATACAGCTAATAAAGCCAAATGTACTGATAGAAGCAAATCTTCCTGACCCCGCACCAGGCACCGGCGAGGTTGTTATAAAAGTAAAGTCTGTTGGAATTTGCGGTACTGATGTAGGAATATTTAAAGGGAATAGGACAGCCAGATATCCTATAATCCTAGGGCATGAATTTTGCGGTATCATAACAGAAACCGGAGAAGGAGTTACCAATGTCAAGGCGGGAGATTATGTAATCTCTGAGCCAAGCTGGGGCTGCGGTGTATGCTACTATTGCCAGCGGGGGACACCATCATATTGTGAGGAACCGCGGATGTATGGAAGGACCTGTGACGGGTCCCTGGCAGAGTATGTAAA
>JAEXXN010000302.1 GCA_023405875.1 Bacillota bacterium
TTGCCGGAAAGAAGATAGTAATGTCAATCCATCTTGAGGCAAAGACCGCATATCTTTCCAAGGTGCTTAAGGCAGGCGGAGCAGAGGTTTCCATAACAGGGAGCAACCCCCTGTCCACACAGGATGATGTTGCGGCGGCACTGGTTGAGGACGGGCTTAATGTCTATGCCTGGTATAATGCCACACCTGAGGAGTACAACATGCATCTGAATGCTGCGCTTGATATAGAGCCCGACATAGTAATAGACGACGGGGGGGACTTGGTGCATCTGCTCCACGGGGAAAGGCAGGCTCTGCTTCCCAATATCATCGGAGGGAGCGAGGAGACCACTACAGGGGTTCTGAGGCTGAAGGCCAGAGACAGGGAGGGGCTTCTGAAATTCCCTATGATTTCGGTAAATGATGCATACTGCAAGTACCTTTTTGATAACAGATACGGCACCGGACAGTCGGTATGGGATGGTATAATGAGGACCACCAATCTCATAGTAGCCGGCAAGAATGTGGTGGTAGCAGGCTATGGCTGGTGCGGCAAGGGCGTTTCCATGAAGGCAAAGGGCCTGGGGGCAAATGTGATAATATGCGAAGTGGACCCTATAAAGGCCATTGAGGCGTATATGGACGGCTTCAGAGTGATGTCCATGGAGGCTGCGGCTCCTATAGGGGACTTCTTTGTAACCGTTACAGGCTGTGACAAGGTCATAACCGGCAAGCACTATAAGGTTATGAAGAACGGTGCGGTGCTTTCCAATGCGGGGCACTTTGATGTGGAGATATGGAAGCCGGAGCTGGAAGCATTATGCAAAGAAAAGAGGATAATGAGAAACAACATTATGGGGTATATAATGGAGGACGGCAGGATCATAAATCTTATTGCCGAAGGCAGGCTGGTGAACCTTGCCGCAGGCGACGGGCACCCGGCTGAGATAATGGATATGAGCTTTGCCTTGCAGGCTCTTTCTGCCAGATACATCAGTGAAAACAAAGGCAAGCTCCAGAACCGTGTATATGAGGTACCGGATGAGCTGGACAGGAAGGTTGCGGATATGAAGCTTGAGGCAATGGGTATACAGATCGACAGGCTGACGGAGGAACAACAGCAATACCTGAGAGGCTGGGGAGAATAGTAGATGGATATATTGCTTAAAAATGCACAGATAGTAACTCTCAATGAGAATGATGATGTAATAGCTGAAGGAAGCATAGGAATAAGGGATAATAGGATCGATTATATAGGCAACTGCGACAGAGGGCTTGAGGCGGTATATTCCAGGGTGCTGGATTGCAAGGGCAAGGCTGTTATGCCGGGCTTTGTAAATGCCCATAACCACCTGGCAATGACAATGTTCAGAAACTATGCCGATGACCTGAAGCTTATGGACTGGCTGTTCAACAAGATATTTCCCCTGGAAGACAAGCTGACTGATGAAGCAGTTTATTGGGCAAGCCTTCTTGCAATGGTTGAGATGATAAAAAGCGGAACGACAACCTTTTCCGATATGTATTTCTTCATGGAAAGCACTGCCCGGGCAGCATCGGAGTCAGGTATGAGAGCCGCCCTGTCCAGAGGGCTACAGGGGGATTCGGGACAAGAGGAGCTGGACAGCAGGCTGAAGGAGAACCTGGAGCTGTATGAAAACTGGAACAACAGTTGCAATGGGCGTGTAAAGGTCATGCTGGGACCTCACTCGATATATACCTGCTCCGAGGCGTATTTGCGGAAGGTGGCGGAGCAATCCCGCTCCAGGGGCATACCTGTACAGATACACCTTTCTGAGACAAAGGAAGAAGTGAAGGGCTGCATTGACAAGCACGGGATTTCACCGGTAAAATATTTGGAGAAGCTGGGACTTATTACGGGGCAAAACCTGGCAGCCCACTGTGTGGTTGTGGATGATGCCGACATTGATATATTGGCAGCCGGTGGGATAAACGTGGTGCATAACCCCGGAAGCAATATGAAGCTTGCAAGCGGGATCGCCCCGGTGGTAAAAATGCTGGATAAAGGCATAAATGTATGCCTGGGAACCGATGGAGCCTCCAGCAACAACAATCTCGACATGCTTGAAGAGCTCAGGATGGCGGCCTATCTTCAGAAGGTAAGCACTGAGGACCCGACGGCATTGCCGGTGGATACGGTGCTGAGGATGGCTACGGAGCGCGGGGCCAGGGCCCTGGGCTTTCAAAATGTGGGAAGGCTTACTGTGGGAAGTACGGCTGACCTTATAGTATTGAACACTGAAAAGGCTCATTACTATCCTAAATATAATATAAAATCCTCCCTTGTATATTCCGGAAGCTCTGCAGATGTAGAGACTGTAATAATTGACGGCAATATCGTAATGGAGGAGGGACATCTTGTAACCCTTGACGAAGAAAGGATATTATACAAGGCTCAGAAATGGGCCTCGAGGTTGACTCAACAATAACAGTAAGAAAGGCGGTTTGACCGTGATAAATACCATTGAAGAAAACAGAGAATTGGCAGCTTTGCTTTTCCCGGATACCGAGAGGACTCCGGAATATTACGAGCTGTTATATCCAAAAAGAAATCTCCCTGTGGGAGCAAAGGTTACCCGTTTTGCTCCAAGCCCGACAGGCTTTGTGCATATGGGAAGCCTTTATGCCTCCCTTGTATCTGAGAGGCTGGCACACCAGAGCAACGGAGTGTTTTTCCTGAGAGTGGAGGACACTGACAAGAAGCGCGAGGTGGAGGGCGGAGTAGGCAATATAGTAAGGGCCCTCTCAAGCTTTGGGATAAACTTTGACGAGGGTGTGACCGATGTCGATGATGAAAAGGGCAGCTACGGCCCATACAAGCAGAGCGAGAGGATGGGCCTGTATAAGGTATTTGCAAAGCTGCTGGTGGAAAAAGGCCTGGCATATCCATGCTTCTGCACCGAGGAGGAGCTGGGCAGTATAAGGGCTCATCAGGAGGAGCACAAGCTTAATATAGGCTATTACGGGGAATTCGCGGCACACCGCAGCTTCACCCTGGAGCAGGTGAAGGAGGATCTCTCAAAGGGAAAGTCCTTTGTACTCCGCGCCAAAGCCCCCCAAAAGCCCGACAGCAGGTTTGTATTCAGGGACCTGGTAAAAGGCGAGGTGGAAATGCCGGAAAATGATCAGGATATGGTGCTCATAAAATCCGACGGCCTTCCTACCTATCATTTTGCTCATGTTGTGGATGACCACCTGATGAGGACCACCCATGTAATAAGGGGTGATGAATGGCTTCCTTCTGCTCCGCTGCATGTTCAGCTCTTTGAAATGTTTGAATGGGAAAAGCCCGAATTTGCACATATATCACCGGTAATGAAGATAGAAGGCAACTCAAAGAGAAAGCTCAGCAAGAGAAAGGACCCCGAGGCTGATGTCAGCTTTTATCACGAGCAGGGTTACCCGGATGCTTCTGTAATTGATTACCTGGTAAACCTGATAAACTCCAATTTTGAGGATTGGCGTAGGGAAAACCCGGCTGAACCCAATACAAACTTCAAAATCGAGCTGGAAAGAATGAGCGTAAGCGGCGCAATGTTTGATATATTGAAGCTTACAGACATGAGCAAGGATATAATTGCTCTCATGTCGGCAGAAGAGGTCTACAACAGCTGCCTGAAATGGGCGCAGGAATATGACCCTGAGCTTGCCGGGCTTCTCAGCAGGGATGAGAAATATGCCAAAAGCATATTCAGTATCGACAGGAACTGTGAAAAGCCCAGGAAGGATTATGCAAAATGGTTGGATGTGAAGCCCTTCATATTTTACTTTTTTGACGAGCTTTTCGACCGGGATGCGGCAGAAGGCTACAATTTCCCGGAGGGTATGACGCTTGAAGAGGCTGAAAGGCTTATAAACGAGTATTCCAAAATATATGTCCACAACGATGACAAGGATATGTGGTTTGCCAGGGTAAAGGAATTCTGCGAGGCTATGGGATATTCCAAGGATGTCAAGACCTTCAAGAAAAACCCCGGAGTATATAAGGGCCATGTAGGAGATGTCACCGGAGCTATAAGAGTGGCAGTTACCAACCGCAGGAATACCCCCGACCTCTACGAAATAATGCAGGTTATCGGCGAAGAGAAGGTAAGGGAAAGATTTAAAAGGGTTAAGGCTGTATGAGGCTCAGAGGCATGCTTTTAAAGCATGCCTCTGAATTTTATTTTTGTGGAAAAATTTTCCCTATAGTGTATAATATTGTATGATACAAGATTACAACACTAATTTAGAATTGCGGGAGTGGTATTTGTGAGGATTCCGGTATATCAGGTCGATGCCTTTGCCAGCAAGGCTTACAAAGGCAATCCTGCTGCAGTATGTTTTGTTGACAGTGAGCTTTCGGATGGAGCAATGCAGGATATAGCTGCAGAGATGAACCTGTCGGAAACAACATTTTTACAGCCATTGGAGAAATCAGGCCCTGACGGGCCGGGACATTATTATATAAGGTGGTTTAGTCCCAAAAACGAGGTTTCCCTGTGCGGGCACGCAACTCTTGCCGCTTCCAAGGTGATATTTGATTGCCTTGGTTTTCCGGGTGAAAGAATACTGTTTGCTTCGGCAGGAGGAAAGCTGGAAAGCCGCAGGCATGCAAAGGGGTTTACGCTGGATTTTCCTGCCGACAAGCCTGTAGAGCCGGGACCAGCCTCTGATATTCTTGAAGCTATGGGAATAGGAAGCTATAAGGATATTGTCTACGGCAGCAGCACCAATAAGCTTGTAATACGCCTCAACAGCGGAGCGGAGGTAAGGAAGCTCAGCCCGGATTTTGAGAAAATGAAGTCTGTGAAGGCATGCTTTACGATAAAGGGAGTAGGGGTCACTGCAGAGGGTGAAAAGGGGTATGATATTATTTCCAGGTATTTTAACCCTTGGGCAGGAGTAAATGAGGATTCGGTAACAGGCTCTGTGCATACGGTGCTGGCGCCCTACTGGTCGGGAATATTGGGCAAGAAAGAGCTTCTGGCCTTGCAGGCATCAGAGCGGGGAGGCGAGCTGCTGATCAGAATAATGGATGGGGGCCGCCTGGAATTCACAGGGGATGCCGTTGTAGTACTGCAGGGAGAAATATTGCTGTAGGGAGGAGTGAAGTCTGTGAGCAACGTTATAATGGAAATGGAAGGTCTTATATTCTGCCATACCAGGTTGGAATACATGGACTTCATAGTCTGCATAGAAAAGGCCAACGATGATTTTGTATTTGTATGGCCAAGGGAGAGGCATATTGAGGCTATAGAACGTTTGGATGAAATGCATGTATCTATAGTAAATGCTGCTACCAAAGAACTTGTAGGGTATATCATACTCTCCGGCATCGGCGGTGAGGATAATTCACTGGAGTTCAGGCGTATGGTCATAGCCGACAAGGGAAAGGGCTATGGAGGCATCAGCGTAAGGTTTATAAAGAAGTATTGCTTTGAAGTGCTTAAATATCACAGGCTGTGGCTGGATGTATATACAGACAATGAGAGGGCGATAGGTCTTTACATCAAGGAGGGCTTCATTCAGGAGGGACTGCTGAGGGAATGCAAGAAGGCCGGGGATGGATACAGGTCAATGGTAATAATGTCGATGCTGGAAAATGAAAATAGAGGCTAGAAGCCTTTATTTTTTTTCTGCAATTGCAAATTTTTTGTGGAGGGTTATACCTTTTTCAGTAACCAAACCTGATTGGGTACATAGTATATAAGTGGAAAGGTGAACAACCTTTTTACGAAAGGAGGTTTGTATTGTGGCAGGCGGATTTGGAACAATCAATCCCATAGCGGCCCCAGGCTGTGGTACGCAACCGGTACCGCCGCCGGCACCGCCCGGAGGCTTTTTCGGATTTGGCAGTTCATGGATTTGGATTATATTACTTCTGATATTTGTGCTCCCACGTTTTGGCCTCGGATTCGGCAGCTTTGGGGGTTTGTTCGGAGGACTGGGATGGATATGGATACTTATACTGATAGTCTTCCTGGTTCCTGGTATCTTGCCTGGCTTTCGCCTTGGCGGGTTTGCCCTATAAGTCAGCTACATTTTAGTGAAGGGAGGTGAGAACATGGCAAATGGAATGGCAGCAGCTGGATGTGGCCCAACAGCAGTAAGCCCGGTTATGGATATGTGCAAGGGAAACGGATTCCTTCTTCTGCTCCTGTTGTTTGTGCTTCTTGCATCATGCACAACCCTGGGAAGAGAGAAAAACTTCTTCTTCATCATAATACTGGCGATAATAGCTTTTGGCGGATTCGGAAGGACTTTTGGATTCGGCGGACCAGAAGTATAATAAAGCTTGAGGCTGAAAATCCGGCTTGACCAGAAAATATCTGGTCAGGCCGGATTTTTGTAACCAAATGGAAGCATGTACATACTATGGAATTGGGAAGGGATGTCAAGCATACAATCCTGACCCGATGCCATAACTCACCTCAAGTATGAAAGTGGGCTTCAGTGCTCACTTTCATGCTTAAAAATAAAGGTAGTTGTCACAAAATCAGTGCATGTACATAGTATGGAATTGAGAAAGGGGGTGATATAATGGCAAACGGATATGGATACGGGGCAGGTGGATGTGGTGTTCCGTCAGCAGTAAGCCCGATCATGGATATGTGCAAGGGAAATGGATTCCTCATTCTGCTCCTGTTGTTTGTGCTTCTTGCATCATGCACAACCCTGGGAAGAGAGAAAAACTTCTTCTTCATCATAATACTGGCGATAAT
>JAEXXN010000446.1 GCA_023405875.1 Bacillota bacterium
CAATAGACTTGCATTTTTACGGAAGCAGAAAACTGATTCCTTCCGAAAACCCAACGATGTGCTTTATACAAGTCGATGATGTAGATGCTGTTTATGCTGCTTTTTCCAGTGGATTAAAAAAGCACACAGGCAAAATTCCTCGCTCTGGAATACCCCGAATTACTAAGGTGCGCGATTTAAGCAATGACCGCCGGTTTACATTGACCGATACAGGGGGTAATACCCTTTTTGTAGGTTCCAGAACTAAAGCAGGAGATGTTAATTTCTTTCGGACCCTGCAGAACGAAGAATTTGCACAAAAATTCACTGTGTTGTATGATTTGGTATACTCAAAAGAAGATTGCCCGGTGGCTGCAAATATGCTGTCAAAATTAGCTGTAGCTATGGGTTCGCTTAATGATTTGGATAAAGCAAAGTTTCTGTTGGTAGCGATCGAAATACAAATGCAACTGGGGCAGCCTATGGATGATATGGAGCTTAAAGCATTGCTTGAAGTCCATAAAGACGGTGGTGCTGATTGGGAAATGGTCAAAAAAAGGTATTCTGCTATATTGCAGGAAGAATAATCCTTTAGCCCTCAAAAATTTGTAAACTAAAAAGAGGATGCCCCTCTTCTACCAAACAAAGCTCATAGGTTTCGGGCATCCTCTTATTTATTCTGTTATTCTGTATAACCGACAGCGGTATCAATTACGATTTGATTCTGGGTCCCGTCCCAGGCAACTCCGAAATCAAATACAGCCGCTACATCTCTCAGCTTGAAATAGTTATTTCCATTAATAGTATAAGCTTCAAGTGCAAGCTCTTCTCCATCTATGTAGATCTTAGACTGATTGGTAACTCCTTTGACGGAAGCAGCCCCTGATCCCGGAGTCAACTCATTTCCCACAGAGGTATATGCTTCTCCGGATATAAGATTGATGGCGTTCTTTGCTCCATCCCAGGTCACTTCGAACTGCTTTTCTGAACCTGTCACTGCTTGGGCTAAATCCCGCAGCTTGAAGTAGTTGCTCTCATTGATGGTATACGCTTCAAAGGCGATCTGCTTATCATCCACAATAACCTTTGATGATGTAGGCTGGGCAGTTACTTCCTTAACCGGAGCCTGTACCGGTGCCGGTGCCGGTGTTGGCGCTGGTGCTGGAGCCGGTGTCGGATCTGGTGTCGGTATCGGAGCCGGTGTAGAAGTCTTTCCTTCTTCAAATACAACCCAGAGGGGGAACTCATATATTACCTCAAAAGCATCATTGCGGAAAGAAAAACCTAAATACAGCGGTTGACCGGATACATCTTCGAAAGCCTCATACAGGGTTGGCGTGAAAGCAACACGGCCGTCCTCTAAGTCAGCCATGAAATCACCCAGCTCTTCAGAGGCTGCGGTATACAAACTTGAAGTAACCATAACCGCCTTTGGATCGGTTGTTACGATTTCAAAAAAATTATATCTATTGTCGCTTTTGTTCTCAGGTTTTTCAACAACAATTGCAGATGTCGTTTTGCCATCTACAGTGATATCTCTTCCTTCAATAAACCCAGGTACAATAATTTTATAAGCTTGATCTCCCCAGTCAACGGATTTTTCCTCTGCTGCAATTACTGGAAATACTAAAAAGCTGGCAATCATAAGGGTTGCCATTAACATTTTGAACACTTTTTTCATACGCATTTCATTTCCTCCTTTATTGCTGTGAGCTTTGTAAGTATGTGTTGCTGCAAGCTTTACTGCTATGACGACTATGATAACACAATATTTTCCTTGTTTCAACATATTGAACCATTTTATTTGCCATTTTTGTATTATCATAATTGTTCAAATACTCTGAAAAAAACTTGAAGCCAAGCTCAAAACGAGTTGTATTGCTTTCAATTGCAGCTCCTCAATTTAGGCTGTTTATTAAGAAAAATTTTCATCCACGGGAGCATTTAAAAGATATTCCTGCCCGTGAAATTTCCTCTTACCTATATAAGCTCACCCTGATTGCCTTTGAAGGGAATATATTTATTTGCACATGCAATAATACTGTGTATACCGACTAAAAAACACTGCCGGCATATAGCCTGGCTTTCCTACTTTATACGAGGAGGAGTGAGCTTTTGAACAAGCCTGGAACGACCCCTTTAATGCGGGCGAAAAAGCTGGAAAAATACCTGGGTGTGAAAGAAATCTACTTAAAGCTTGAAGGTACAAATCCTTACGGCCAGAAGCTTGACAGAGTTTCTGAGGTAATAGTCAAGGATGCTTTGGATCATGGAAAAAATGGTCTTTTAGTCGATGGCTCATCTGCTTATATCAATTCCGCAATTCAGTTTTGCGAATATAGCGGGCTTGATGTAAAAATACCTTTGTTTAAGAATGAGCGATGGAAGGAACGGGTATTTGACAGCAAGCATTTTATAGACTTCAGAGCAAATAAGGCTATCAATAAATATGAGCTCATAGATAAATATTGTAAGGATAATAATTTCTATAATGCGTACCAGCATGCAACCAGGCATCTCAGCATGATTTCTTTGCAGAAGATAGGGGAAGAAATCGCTGAAAAGCTGGGAGACGATATCAGTACTGTCTTTGCCCAGCTAAGCTACGGATATACAGTGTCAAGCCTTTATAACGGATTCGTCAATAAGTGGGTCGAAGGAGCTATAAACAGATACCCCCAAATATATTCATGTACAATACCAAAAGGAAATGCCATATTTAATGATTATAAGAGAAATATGGAGATAGGTGCCCTTGAAGACTATAATGTGAAGGTCAACAGGTATACACGAAATCTGTTTACAGGCGAAGGGGCCCTGCTTGAAGATACTCTGAAGGCTATCCGCGATACAAATGGCAAAATAATATCTGTCGACGAGAACCTTCTGAAAGAGAGTGCCCAGCTCTTAAAAAAACAAGAAAGCGTAATACTATCTACAGAAGAAGGCTATTCCTTTGCCGGATTTTACAAGCTTGCCAAAGAAGGTAAGCTTAAAAACGGAAAGCACGTAATAGTCCTGAACGATGGCAAAAGCGACCTGGTGCTTGTCAGAGTTACCGGATACCAGACTTATTCTAAAGAAATGATTGCCAAATGGATCAAAGAATGGCTTCAAAACTATTCAGATTCCATGGTAGAAACCGAGGAAGCTGTTGAAGCTGCAATAAAGCATGGATTTCTTGTTTTAGCATTCAGAAATAATGTACCCCAAGGCGTATGTGCAGTTGTGAACCTTGGTTTCAAGGACTTTATTCCTACATATCATCTTGGTTATATCGGTACAAAGGAAGGAAATAAAGGCCGCGGTATAGCTTCAGAGCTTATCAGGCATGTGCTCGAGCTGACCGGAGGCAAGCTGTCCCTTCATGTTGATCTTGATAATAAAAGGGCCAGAAGCTTGTATGAAAAAATGGGCTTCAAGACCTCCTATTATAGAATGATATATTCTGAAGAGCAGTAAATTGAAATAACAGGAAGGGGTGACAAGGCAGCCTTCCCTTGTCACCCCTTCCTATTTAGCCTTCAATACCTTGCTTTTGATCCAGTTTTCTGATATCCGGAATAAGCGGACATATTAGAGCAACTCCGATGATTAAAACACCGGACATCAGGAACCAATAATTTACACCGATCCTGTCGGCAAAGAGTCCCGAGATGATTAAGCCCAGGGGCATGGCAAACGACATGATGCTCCCTGTAAGGGAAAAAACCCGTCCCAGGTACTCCGGTTTAATCTTTTCCTGAAAAAGAGCCATTTGGATACCGCTATAAAATGGAACGGAAAGCCCCATGATAACACAGCAAACAACAAAGACCCAAAAACCCTCCGGAGGCAGAAAGCCCGATACGGCAAGGCTTAATCCCATCACGAAAATAGAAGCCGTCATTAAAAAAATCCGCTTGGGAAATCCGCCCAGCAATCCCAATAGCAAGCCTCCCGTCAGCATGCCGGACGCATAAGCGATCTCTGCAATTGAAGCATGGACCGGCGTACCTCCGAAATAGCCCATACTCATG
>JAEXXN010000476.1 GCA_023405875.1 Bacillota bacterium
AAATCGTCATTTTGGATGAACCTACTGCGGGACTTGACCCCCATGAGCGGATCAGGTTCCGCAATCTGGTTTCGATATTCTCACGCAACAAGACCGTGCTTTTGTCCACTCATATTGTTTCGGATATTGATTCCATAGCCAAGCAAACGGTGATGATAAAAGGCGGCAAAGTCGGCAGGATGGAGACCACGCAGAGTTTTGTGGACGCTATCGAGGGTAAGGTCTGGCTTATTAAAATGACTGTGTATGAGTTGGTTAAATACCAGGACAGTCATATCATCAGCAACGTAGTACCCGTAGGTGAACGAATGGAGGTCCGGGTGGTTTCGGATGTAAAGCCGTCGCAGGATGCAGTTTCTGTTCCTCCAACGCTTGAAGATGCGTATTTGTATGAATTCCGGTTTGAGGGGAGTGTTTCGGAATGAGATTGTTCAAATATGAAATGAAAAAGCTTTTATTCAATAAGAACCGCTTGATATTGCTTGGGGTTTTATTTGTACTGTATGCTTTGATCAGCTTTCTTTCATCCTCCGGCGGTGAATTTGAAATAGTGGACAGAGCTCAGGAAAAAATTGCTTTATCGCAATTTATGACACTTGTATCTGACAATGCCGGAAAATTTGACCCCGAGCAATTTGAAAAATCAAAGACCGTTGTTGAAGCGGCAAAAGCTCAATATGGCGCCGGCGAGCAGTTCAATTACAATGCAAACCGCAATCCCGGGCTAAGATTTCATTCCATCTATACGCAATTTGGTCAGAGAGTGGAAGCATATCAAAAGGGTCTGAAGGATATCCGGGCAAAGCTTGAAGAACTCGAAACCGCCGGAAAGACCGGCAGCTTTGAATACCGACGCTATCAAAAGCAGCTTGCTACAGAGCTTGCTCATGGAGAACCTGTTTTTGAATATACACGAACCTGGAATTTCTTTTTCATAGCTTTTGACGGAATGATAATCATCCTTATGTTTATGATGGTCTTAACCTTTTTCATATCGCCGCTGTTTACACAGGAAGTCAAAACTGAAATGGACAGTATAGTCCTGTGCTCAGAAAAAGGGCTCAGAGAAATTGTGACGGCAAAATTGATGTCTGCGGCCTTAACATCCGCGATTATTGCGGCGATCTACCTCGGAGCCTGGTTCCTGGGAGTAAGTATTGGATGCGGCACTCTCTCGGGATACGATGCGCCTATACGCTGCGTCGGCGTGTTTGGGTCAGCTTCGCTTAGAATGACCGCAGCCGGTGCCGCTGCATTATGTTCAGCGTGGCTTATACTGACCTCCGCAGTATTCGGGCTTGCACTTGCCTTCGTTTCATCAAAGAGCAAAAATCAAAGTACAGCCTTCGGATTAGGAATTGTCATACTTTTGGGAGGAATGGCATCCGGCACTCTTGGCAGGATACGTGAGATCGTCTGGCCGGTCATAGATTTCAATTTCGGTGCACTTTCCATGGCGACAACAGTATTTGAAGGAGTTAAAACCTATAACCTTTTTGGAATTCCAATTTCATATGGTACAGCCGCATTTATGGCATGTATTTTGCTCAGTGCAGCAGCTTGCCTATTGACATACCTAGCTCAAAGAAACCGGTCGGCAGCTTGATTTATTAATGAAGGAAAAGTACTGAAAACAAAAGAAATTTTTGAATTCAAGGAGGGCTGTCATGGATATTACATCTCACTGGTGTCTGATGCAAATGCAGCAGACTTTCAACACCTATATGTGGAGCCGAGGATTCAACTATCTTTCGGTTACAGGAAAGATGTGGTAACCAAGAAAACATGATCAAGGATTTGAAAGTATATAGATTAATTCAAGTGTATTTCATATTCCCTCAGACTGACACTCTGAGGGAATATGCTTTTAGGATCTGAACTTTTATTTTATATGTAAAATGTTTTCCGCAAAATATATAATATGTTGACAAAATCTTATATTTAAAATATTATTAGTAATAAATACTGATTAGTAATAGATATTATCAAGAAGCTATAAGTAAGAAAAAGTAGAAATGTTTTTCACGAAATATATAGAAGGAGGTTTCATGAAGAACAAAAGAGTATTTGGATATTTTGAGGTTGTTTTTAATACGATCTATCTCTGCACAATTTGTGCAATGGGAATATGGCTCCTTTTCAATGCCGCATCAAAGCCGCAGCTGCTTGCAGGCGTCATGGCGCTGCTACTGGCGTGGGGCGATGCTTTTCATCTGGTACCCCGTATTGTCGCTGTGCTGACTGGAGCAGAGGAGGAACTGTACAAGGTATTGGGCTTTGGAAAGCTTATCACCTCTATCTCTATGACGATCTTTTATATATTCCTATGGCATATCGGCCTGATGCTATATATTGCGGGCAGCGGGACAGCACAGACGGCGGGTGTTTATGCACTTGCGGCACTGCGTATAATTCTTTGCCTCTTTCCGCAGAACAGGTGGCATGAGAAAAAGCAGCCCGTACGTTGGGGAATATACCGCAATATTCCGTTTTTTTTGCTGGGAGCTGTCGAAGTCATATTTTTCTGGAGTTATCGGACGAGCATTACGGAATTGAAGTGGATTTGGCTTGCTATTCTGCTTAGCTTCATGTTTTACCTGCCTGTGGTCCTTTGGATCAATAAATCTCCAAGGTTAGGCATGATGATGTTTCCCAAGACTTGCGCATATATCTGGATCATATTTATGTTCCTGGCGATTTAAGGTCTTGTGCCGCTGATATTGATTAAGGCACATGGTATATTATCAGCAGCTGATTCCTACAGTAATTCATTAATGAAAGGAGAGTAAAAATGGAAGAAAGAAAAAAACTGACAAACGAGGTCGGCGCTCCGGTGGCCGACAATGAAAATTCTATTACCGCCGGTTCCCGGGGTCCTGTGGTTATGCAGGATGTATGGCTCATGGAAAAGATGGCGCATTTCAACCGGGAGGTCATTCCCGAACGGCGCATGCATGCCAAAGGCTGGGGAGCTTACGGAAAATTAACCGTTACCCACGATATTTCCAGGTACACTAAAGCAAAGGTATTGCAGCCCGGCGCTGTGACCGACCTGTTCCTCCGCTTCTCAACTGTTGCGGGTGAACGCGGTGCCGCCGACTGCGAGCGCGACATCCGCGGTGTGGCTGTCAAATTCTACACTGAGGAAGGAAACTGGGATCTGGTAGGCAACAACACCCCTACCTTCTTCATCCGGGATGTACATAATTTTTCAGATTTAAACCGCGCAGTCAAGCGTGATCCACGCACCGGACGCCGTTCAGCGCAGAACAACTGGGATTTCTGGACATTGCTGCCGGAATGCTTCCATCAGATTACCATAGTTATGTCGGATCGCGGTATTCCTGCCTCCTTCCGCAACATGCATTTCTTCGGTGAGCATACCTTCAGCTTCTACAA
This sequence comes from Bacillota bacterium, assembly GCA_023405875.1. GTDB lineage: Bacteria > Bacillota > Clostridia > Lutisporales > Lutisporaceae > BRH-c25. The sequence goes on from JAEXXN010000476.1 coordinate 3,400, forward strand.
TGCGGAAAATGAGCGCGTATGGTGTAAATTCCATTTCAAGACCAAGCAGGGTATCAAAAACTTTTCCAATAAGGAAGCTGCGGAAATCAACGGTATGGACCGCGAATACCACGGCAAGGATCTTTTTGAAGCTATTGAAAATGGAAATTATCCCAAATGGACAATGTATGTGCAGATCATGACAGAGGAACAGGCTAAAAACCATTATGAAAACCCCTTCGATATTACAAAGATATGGAGGCATGCTGAATATCCGCTTATTGAGGTTGGGGAGCTTGAACTGAATCGCAACCCTGAAAATTATTTTGCAGAGGTTGAGCAGTCAGCGTTTACGCCGGCCCATGTGGTACCCGGCATCGGGTTTTCTCCCGACCGCTTCCTTCAGGGGCGTTTGTTCGCCTATGGGGATGCGCAGAGATACCGCCTTGGCGTCAACCATAACCATATCCCGGTGAATCGCGCCAAGAGCGAAGTAAATGAATACCACAGAGACGGCTCCATGCGTGTGGATGGGAATTATGGCCGTATGCCTGCCTATAGCCCTAACAGCGAAGGCTTCTGGTCGGCACAACCCGAAGTAGCTGAGCCGCCCCTTGAGATCGAAGGCGCCATGTGGCGGTATGATCCAAAGGACGACCCCGCAGACGACTGCTTCCGTGCAGGTGGGGACCTTTGGAGAGTGCTTGCGGAAGATAAAAAGCAGATATTGATCGAAAATACTGCCGGGGACATGGCTCCGGTCACCGCTAACATTAAATACCGCCATGCAGTGCACTGCTATAAGGCTGACCCGGAATACGGTCAGCGCATTACAGAAGCTCTTGGCCTTTCATGGGACAGGGTCATGGAGCTGTCAAAGCTGGATAACAACGGACTGATAGAAACCACCTTATCCAGTGACTGATGACACAGCAGCGCAATACCAAACAACGAAAAATGATCCTGGAAGCCGTTCAGGCGCTCCAAGACCACCCATCTGCAGCCCGGATTTATTCGGAGGTCCGGAAATCGGACCCTAAAATCAGCCTGGGCACAGTTTACAGGAATCTGAAGCTGTTGGCTGACAACGGTGAGATAAGGCAGGTTAAGGTATCTGGTGCGGAGCGCTTTGACTGGCGGCAGGATACACACTATCATCTGTTATGCAGAAGGTGCGGAATGCTCATTGATGCACCGATGACATATCGTGGTGAACTGGACAGAATACTGTCTGAAGAGACAGGCTTTCACGTCGAACAACACTGCATGATTTTCGAGGGCCTTTGCCCTGTATGCCTGCAGGCCTGTGATAGACGTTCAGAAAATGTTCAGAATACCTTGATATAATATAAAGGTTCACGGGTTACCTTTATCAACCCGAATATGTTAAGAAAGGAGGAAGAGAGTGAGGAAAAAAAGAAAAAAAGGAAGATATGCAGTAAGCCTGCTGCTTGTTTTAGCTTTTCTGGTCCAAATAGCAATAGGTCCTTTGATCTCCTATGGAGAAGGCTGGGATGAAACAGTAGCGGGCAATGTGTATGAAGCCCCGCTTATTGCCGGCTTTGAGCTGTTTTCCATTGGGACAGATACTGACTTGGGCAAGATTTTCACAAATGTAAAACTGAAAATAAAACAAGGGTCAGCAGAGGAGTTTGAGTTTACCGGTGATTCAATTGAAATTACTGAAGATACTCGTGTAAAGCTGGAATTGGACTGGGCGATAGCTGACGGCGTGGCCCTGGAAGACGGCGACTATGCAGTGCTGACGGTACCCAGTGCGTTGAAAGCACTTACCGGCGGAACGAGTGGAGTTCTAATGTGGGTTGATGCGGGTGAAGAAAAGGAAGTCGGTACATTTGTTGTGGACGGTGCAGGTGTTTTGACGGTAACCTTCAACAGTGTATTGGCTGAGGAGGGACTAACTAATAGGCAGGGTCAGGTGTGGGTCTGGTTAGAATTTGCTTTGGAAGAGTTTACAGAGAATGTTACCCAGACTATAAGCTTTGAAGCGCCCATAGACAAAACCTTTACCGTCACGGCAAAGCCGGGGGGAAGTGCAGCGGCAATATCCAAATCCGGAGCGCCCAATGCTCCCATCAATGCGGAATACATCAACTGGGTCATAGATGTAAATACATCCATGGGCAAATTGAACAACGCTATAGTAGCGGATACCATTCCGGCAGGCTTGGCGCTGGTTGCCGGAAGTATACAAATTTATGACCTGATAGTGGGATTGGATGGGACAGTAAAAAGTGAAACCCTGTCAACTACTAAAACTGCGGCAAGTTTTCCGGTGAATTTGGGGGAAATAAGCTCCGCCTACAGGATCAAATACAGAACTACCATAACAGATAGCACCAAGGCCAATTATAATAACGTGGCAACTCTGAGGGACGGTAGTACTGTAATAAAAACAGCAAACTTCGATATAGGCAAGCTGGTAATAGGCTCCCTCATAGAAAAGATTGGTGTAGCAAATAACTCCGGCAACAACTCAACAAAAATCACCTGGACTATAGACGTAAACAAGTCTGAGCTGGATTTAAAAGATGTATCCGTGGTGGATGCCGTATACAGTCCCGGATTGACCATTGACTATAGTTCTATTAAGATCTATGAGCTGAATAAATCAGGAAGCAATTGGAGCCAAGGTGATACCGTAACTGCTGCAGTCTATAGCTCCCCCGAATTCTCGATACACCTGGGAGACCTGGAAGGACAAGCCTACCGGATTATATTCGACACCGGCATAAGCTATACGGAGTACAAGCCTTCCAATGACTTTACAAACAAGGCAGTATTGAAGGAAGAAGGAACCCCAAGAGGAGAGGCTTCAAAGACAGTAACCGTAACCAGAGGAACGCTGATAGAGAAAAGCGGCCAGGAGCGTACATCCTATGGAGTACCCTATGTAAAATGGACTATTCATGTGAATAAGGCCAAGCACGACATAAAAGGTGCTCAAATAACAGATTCCATAGGAGCAGGGCTTAAGTTAAGACAAGACACTATTAAGGTCTTTGCAGGGAGTAGCACAACTCCATTGGTTATGGCAGCTTCACCGGGTACTCCAAGAATAGAC
>JAEXXN010000585.1 GCA_023405875.1 Bacillota bacterium
CGGTATCAGGGGGCGAATGTACTCTTCAGAAGGAATTTCTTGCGGCACTTTTTCAAAGGATACATGAATCGGGGCTCACTGCCTTTATGGATACCAACGGCAGCATCGACCTCTCAAAGGAAGATGCACTGGTCAACTCAACCGATATGGTAATGCTTGATATTAAGTCCTTTGACCCGGAAGAACATCTTATGCTTACCGGGATGTCCAACGAAACGGTATTGAAAAATGCAGTATATCTTGCAAAGCTTGATAAATTATATGAGGTCAGGACTGTAATTGTTCCCGGACTTCTGGACAATCAACGGAATGTGGATGAGATAAGCAGGCTGCTTGCAGGATTGAACCGGGATATAAGATACAAGCTTATCAGCTTCAGGCCTGTCGGCGTAATTGAGGAAATGAAAAGTACTCCTGTTCCTTCAGCAGAATTGATGGAGGAGCTCAAAGCCATTGCGGAGAATAATGGCTGCAGAAGCGTAATAGTTGTGTAAAGCGATTAATAGCTTTCCGATAATTTTCAATCAAATGTGACATACTCTATTATTAATTGTCACAAATTATTTTTTAGCTATTGTATGACCTGTACTATTATTATATAATTATGTTTGGCTTTCATAAAAAAATAATGGGTTACGGGGGATTCTTATGCCGGATTTGAATCATTTGTTGCAGGATAATGCTGCATTGCAGATAGCATTTAACCTTTTTGGCGGAACAGCGCTTCTTATGTTTGGTGTTGACTTCATGGGCAGCGGCCTTGAAAAGGCATCAGGAAAGCTGATGAAGAAAATTCTTGCAGTATTGACCAAGAACATATTCATAGCATTTTTCGTAGGAACAGTTATAACGATGCTTGTGCAAAGCAGCACAGCCATTACCGTAATGACCGTCGGATTTGTAAATGCAGGGATGATGAACCTGACCCAGGCAGTGGGTATAATTTACGGAACCAATATAGGGACGACCATAACAGCACAGTTGATGTCTCTGAAGCTCACACATATAGCCCTTCCGGTAATTGCAACAGGTTTTTTTATTATGGCCTTTGCAAAAAAAGAGGGTACAAGAAATATAGGGCAGGCCGTAATGGGCTTCGGGCTCATGTTCCTGGGCTTGAAAACCCTGAATGCCAGCTTGCCGTATATAAAGGACAGTGAAACCGCAAGGCAGCTGTTCCTTCAATATGGTCAGAGTCCGATGCTCGGATTGTTTGTCGGAATGATCACCACCATGCTTATACACAGCAGCTCAGCAACTGTCGCCCTTACAATATCGCTGTTCAGTGCCGATCTCATAAGCTTCCAGGCCGCCATAGGCCTGACCCTTGGAGATAACATAGGTACCTGCGTTACTGCACAGCTTGCAAGCTTGAAGGCAAATATAGCGGCTCGAAGGGCCGCATGGGCCCATACGCTTTATAATGTCATAGGTGTTTTGATTGCAATTATCGTACTTAAGCCCTTTACCGGCATTATAGAATGGATCACCTACACTCTGCTTAATGAGCCCAAGGAATTCCTTGTAGCAAATACCCATACTGTTTTCAATATACTAAGTGCGTTGGTATTCCTGCCTTTGACAAAATACTACGTACATTTCCTTGAAAAAATAATTCCGGATAGAAAAGATAAGGACATTGAAGGAGAGCACCTGGACCGTCTGCTTATCGAGACACCGGTTGCCGCTCTGAAGGCTGCTACTCATGAAGTTATAAATGCAGCCGAAATCGCAGGAAAAATGTTGGAGGACTCCATGGTCAGTCTCCTTGAAGATGACAGCAGCAGGATTGAAGCTGTCTTGCTGAATGAGGAAAAGATAAATGAAATGCAGTCTGAAATCACTCAATACTGTGTGGAGATATCGAGAAAGGATCTTGACAGGGATCAGTCCTCAAGGATACCGGCAATTATAAACAGTATCAACAACTTTGAGAGAATTGGCGACCATTGTGAGGATATAATAGATCTGGTCCAGCATAAGCTGAATCTCAAGCTGCATTTCAGCGATATAGGAACAGAGGAGCTGAGTTCACTCTACGAGGAAATCAGGCTGATGATGAGCGAATGCTACGACGCATATGCCCGGGATAATGTGGAGCTGGCTCTCCTGGCTGCAACCAGGGAGGATACGGTGGATATGCTTTCCGAGGAGCTTAAGAGGAAGCATATTGAGAGGCTGGAGGCCGGAACCTGCAATGTACAGGCCGGTATAGTATACCTGGATGTTTTGAACCACCTGGAGAGGATCGCCGATCATATCCACAACATATGCCTTATAATAGCAGACCAGCTAAAAAGCAAGACTGTTGCTTAACGATTTTAAAGGATATCTATTGTATAGTTGTAGAAGGATTGCAGCAATCGGAACGGTTCTAAACCGTTCCGTTCTTATATTGTGCATTTTTCTGTTTATGCGACAATATCTTTTTTTCCATATTGTAACGGATATTTAACACAAAGTTCATAAAGGTATAATATAAAAAGCTTTGTTTTGTGGTATTATGTATTAAGGAAAGGAGGTGAGATAATGAATTACTTGGCAGATTACCATATACATTCCACCTATTCATCAGACGGACACAATACAATAATGGAGCTGTGCAGAAGCGCTATAAAGAAGGGAATCCGAGAAATCGCCATAACAGATCACTTTGAACCGACAATAGAGAATGAATGCTGCTCGTTTTACAATCAAAAGGGCTATTGGGCTTATATGACAAAGGCGAGGCAGATATACAAGGGCAAGCTGAGCATAAAGCTGGGTGTTGAGATGGGGCAGCCT
>JAEXXN010000019.1 GCA_023405875.1 Bacillota bacterium
CTCATGGACTGCCATTCCTATTCCGTGTCCTGTCCTGTTCAGAAAGCAGCTTCCATAGCCGGCCTCTCTGATGACCGTTCTTGCCGCAATATCCACCTCTCCCGCCGTTATGCCCGGCCTTACAAGATCCTCAGCCTCTGTATTCGCCTTTACCACTATGTCGAATATCCTTCTTTGTTCCTCGGTGGGCTCACCCACGAAAACAGTTCTTGATATGTCGGAGCAGAACCCGTTATACCTGCAGCCGAAATCCAGTATTATGATATCCTTCTCTTCTATCCTTCTGTCGTCTTTATTGTAATGGGGCCTTGATGAATTGGGGCCTGAGGCCACGATTGGATCAAAGGAAAGTCCATGGCCGCCGAATTCCAGCAATAATTCCTTGATTTTTTCACTTATATCTCTTTCCAGCAGTCCCGGACGTATGTATTTTATGATCTCGCTTACTACCCTGTCCGCTATTTCTGCTGCCTTGCGGAGGGAATCCCGTTCTTCCTCATTCTTTATAAGCCTCATCCTCTCCAGGACGCCGCTGCCATTTTTAAAATCCGCATCCAGGCAGCTCTTCATATCCAACAGGTCAACAGCCCTTATCCCATCATTGACTCCCATTACCATGGCGGAGATTTCATGCTCATCCCTGGCTTTGCAAATTGCGGAAAGGAAGCCCTCGGAGTCGCTCCAGACATATATTTTGGCTTCACTTCCCAGCTTTTCTCTGGCTTCCTCGTAATATAACTGAGGAATTATATAAAAGCTTTTCCCGTTACCCAAAACAAATAGTCCGATGAATCTTTCATCCGGGTGGAAATGCAGTCCTGTGAGATATTCCAGATCGGAGGAGGGGCCGACTATAACGGCATCCAAGCCTTCAGCCTTCATCCTATGTGACAGCTCTGCAATTTTATTGTTCTGCATAATTCAAATACCTCCATAATCTTGTGGTTGGTTTTGCCGGTTTTCATGCTAGAAGAGATGACATGCCACATAATGCTCATTCCCCACCTGCTTAAGCTTAGGCTGCACTTCATTGCAAATTGGCTTTGCATAGCTGCATCTCATCCTGAACCGGCAGCCGGGAGGCGGGTTTATGGGACTGGGCACATCTCCTTCCAATAGTATTCTGTTTCTATGCTTTTCTATATCAGGATCAGGTATAGGAATTGCCGAAAGCAATGCCTTGGTATAGGGGTGCATCGAATTGCCGTAAAGCTCATTGCTGCCTGCCAGCTCTACCATCACGCCAAGATACATAACTGCGACCCTGTCGGAAATATGCTTTACCATGCTCAGGTCATGTGCGATGAAAAGATAGGTCAGTCCGAGCTTACTCTGGAGCTTCATGAGCAAATTGACTACCTGGGCCTGGATAGATACATCCAAAGCAGAAATAGGCTCGTCGCATACTATGAATTTTGGCTCAATTGCCAGGGCTCTTGCCACTCCTATGCGCTGTCTCTGCCCTCCCGAGAATTCATGGGGAAAGCGGCTGGCATGCTCCTTGTTCAGCCCCACCGTCTCCAGCAGTTCATATATCCTGTCTCTTCTGTCCCCCGCATTGTACATGCTGTGTATGTCGATGCCCTCCCCGATTATGTCCCCTACCGTCATTCTCGGGTTGAGGGATGCATAGGGGTCCTGGAATATCATCTGTGCCTTTTTGCTGAATTCCTTTGCTTCCTTCCGGTCCAGATTATATATGTTCCGGCCTTCAAAAAGCACTTCCCCCGCAGTGGCGTCATAAAGCCTGATCATCGTCCTTCCGGTGGTTGACTTTCCGCAGCCGCTTTCTCCAACCAGGCCGAGAGTCTCTCCGCTTTTTATAGAAAAGCTCAGATCATCTACCGCCTTAAGGACCTGTCCGTTGCCCACATGAAAATACTTTTTAAGGTTTTTTACTTCTACTAAAGCGGATCTGTCATTTTCCATTGCCAACCCTCCTCAGGATGTCTTTGGGAGTCTTCTCATGGTGAAGCCAGCATGCGGCTTCATGAGCGTCACCCATATGTATCATCGGCGGCTCTGCCATTTCACACAGCTTCATGGCATGGTCGCAGCGGGGCATGAAGGAACAGCCCACAGGAGGCTTGAAAAGATCCGGAGGCGCTCCGTCAATGGACGCCAGCAGCCCTTTATTCTCCGAATCCACTCTCGGCATCGATTTCAGAAGCCCCCAGGTATACGGATGACCGGGTTTATGAAATATTTCGTCACAGCTTCCGGCTTCGACTATTTTTCCCGCATAAAAAACCAGTACACGCTGTGCCATATTCGCAACTACCCCCAGGTCATGGGTTATCAGCATTATTGAAGTATTGAACCTGTTCTGAAGGTCCTTCATAAGGTCCAGTATCTGTGCCTGTATCGTTACATCCAGGGCGGTGGTGGGCTCGTCGGCTATCAGCAGCTTTGGATTGCACGCCATTGCTATGGCTATCATAACCCGCTGGCGCATACCTCCGCTGAACTCATGGGGATACTGCTTCACCCTTTTTTCGGGATTGGGGATACCCACCAGCTTCATTATCTCTATAGTTCTTTCATAAACCCGGGCCTTATCGGCATACTGATGCTTCACAATTACCTCACCTATCTGACGCTCTACCGTCATGGTCGGATTCAGCGAGGTCATGGGGTCCTGGAATATCATGCTTATTTCCGCCCCTCTTATGGGACGTATCTGTTTCTTGGTATATGAAATCATATCCTCCCCGTTGAATATGATGCTTCCATTTTTGATCCTTCCGGGAGGAGACGGTATAAGCTTGAGCAGCGCCTTAGCCGTCACGCTTTTGCCGCAGCCTGATTCACCTACTACTCCTACACATTCTCCTTCATTCAGGTGGAAGGATACACCCCTGACGGCCTGGACCTCTCCCCCGTAGGTTTTGAAGCCCACCTCCAGGTCTTTTATATCAATCAGCCTACTCATCTGCAATCCCTCCACTATTTATTCCGGCCTCGCAGCCTTGGGTCAAGCGCATCTCTCAAGCCATCACCTAACAGGTTCAACGCAAGCATTGTCGTGCTGATAAAAAATGCAGGTATGAATAATTGATAGGGATACGCCCTGAACACTGTTGCGCCTATTCTGGACAGTTGACCCCAACTGGTTGCCGGAGGTTGGATCCCCAGACCTATATAGCTGAGGAATGCCTCTGTAAAAATCGCATTTGGTATTGCCATTGCCAGGTTGGTTATTATCAATCCCATTATGTTCGGTATAAGATGCACTGCAATTATGCGTATGCTGTCAGCACCCAGGGTCTTGGCTGCCAGCACAAATTCCAGGTTTTTGAGCTGCAGCACCTGGCCTCTTACAAACCTTGCGCTGCCTATCCAGCCGATGACCGCCATTGCTATGATAAGGCTCGCTATTCCCGAATCAAGCAGCATCATCACAAGTATCGCAACAATGATAGTAGGTATTCCGTACAGTACGTCAATGATCCTCATTATCACCATGTCCAGCTTTCCGCCGAAGTAACCGGATATCCCGCCTATGATCACTCCGATAAAGGTATTTATACCGGTGACCGCAAAGCCTATCATAAGTGATACTCTTCCTCCCATCCACACTCTTTCCCACAGGTCCCTGCCCAGGGAATCGGTGCCGAACCAGTGCTGCGCATTGGGAAGCAGGTCTGTTGCATCAGGATTGTTGGATTTGAAGTCGTAGGGTGTCATAAAAGGGCCCACAACGGCAAGGAGGATATACAGCAGTATAACCCCAAGGCTTATAAGGGCCACCTTGTTTTTTGACAGCCTGATCCATGCGTCCTGCCAATAAGTAAGGCTTGGCCTGATTACAACGTTAAGCTCCTTCTTGC
>JAEXXN010000025.1 GCA_023405875.1 Bacillota bacterium
GCCCTGTTCTGAAGGCTATCGGCACTACATCGGCATATTTGCCTGCAGGTGCTTCAAGTACCTCCAGGTCTATGTAGTTGCCCTCCGCAGCCATTCCGGCTTCGATTCCAGCTACCAGCTTCTGCACATTTTCTTCAGTGGGAACAACGTCCTTGCATAGATAGGTCACCTTTACCGGAGCATCCTTGGTGCCTATCTTTGAAGCATCCGGCGCAGCCGTTTCTGCCGGTGCAGCCGGTGCAGCAGCCTCCGGCTTAGGGCTGCAGCCTGTAAATAAGGTTATAACCATTAGTACTACAAGAGTCATGCTTATTAGTCGTTTCATCTGATAATCCCCCTTACATTTATGTTTGTTATGCTTCCTTTTTATTCTTTAACTCCTCCGCCCATAACGTCCTTGGCATAATATTTGAGGACTATGGGGTAAAGCAATAGAACCGGTATTATCGCCACGATGATGGTGGCACCCTTTAAGGCATTGTAGTCTATTCGTGCCAGATCATTATAGTTAAAGAGGTTTTGCTGTCCGACAATTGAGGCTGTATCTCCCAGTACCACAAACTGCCGCAAAACCACCTGGAATAAGGTATCCTTCGCCTTGACTATGTAAATGCTTGCCTTGAAATACTCATTCCAGCGGAGCACTGCATAGAACATGGTTATAGTGGCTATCCCCGCCTTTGCCAGGGGGAACACGATTGAGAAGAGCATCCTGATATGTCCTGCACCATCCAGGGTGGCAGCCTCAAATATTGATGCCGGGATCTCTTCAAAATAGCGCATCATAATGATCAGGTAATATACATTCACAGCAGTTACCAATATGACCGACCATTTGCTTCCCATAAGCCCCAGCTTCTGTATGACCAGATATTCAGGCACCAGGCCGGGTTCAAACAGCATCATGAATATCAGGAACACCATTATCGTCCTTTTGAACATCAGCTTGGGCCTGGTCAGCACATATGCTGCGGTAGTGGTAAGTATTATATTAATGGCTGTTCCCACTATAGTTACAAATACAGAGTTGCCGAGGGCTGCCATAAGCGCCGGATGGTTGAATACTATACGGTAGTTGATAAGGCTGAAATCCCTTGGTATGATTGCAAGTCCGCTCATTTTGACCGATGCCTCCGGGCTTGAAAAAGACCTGGCAAGGATGTTCAGCAGCGGAACGATCATGGTAAGCGTAACAGCACCCAAAACAAGCATAAGAAGTATCTGGCCTATAGTAAATTTTTTATACCGTTTCACTGCTACCACACTCCCTTTCCTGTGATCTTTTTGGAAATCAGATGCGTTGCCAATACCAGGAATACCCCTACTACCCCTTTTATCAGGCTGACCGCCGTAGATAATGAATACTGGGCATTCTGTATACCGATACGGTATATATAAGTATCAAGGATATCTATAGAGCTCAATACTGCATCATTGGAGAAGTTAAGCACCTGGTCGAAGCCTGCGTTCAGGAAAAAGCCCAGGTTCAGTATAAACATCGTGATCATCGGAGTTACAAGCGCCGGAAGTATTATATACCTGATAATGTTCAGGCGGTTGGCGCCGTCTATCTCCGCAGCCTCATACAGGCTTGGGGAGATACCGATTATGGTGGTGAAATAAAAGATGGAATCCCAGCCTATGCTCCTCCACGCCTCCGACAGCATCAGAACCCAGCGTATCTTGGTTTTGTCGGTCATAAAGTCTATTGAAGGAAGATTGAATATATTGAGTATCTGGTTGACCGAGCCGGTAGAAGGTGAAAGTGCCGCTATCCAGATACCTGCTATAACTACCCAGGATAAAAAGTGGGGCATATAGGATATTACCTGGACATACTTCCTGAAGCCCGACACTCTAAGCTCATTAAGTAAAATAGCGAATAAAACAAAGAAGGGGAACAGAAGTATAAACTTCATAAAGCTGATTACCAGGGTGTTCCCCAGGATATCGGAAAAAGCCGAGGTCTTAAATATCATCTCAAAATACTTCCAGCCGGCAAATTCCCAGGGCCCCCTTGCCTTATAGCTGTAAAATGCTAGCCGCATCCCGATTATCGGCCAGAGGCGGAATATTATAAAATATAATAATGTCGGCAATAGGATTATGTAGAGCATCATATCGGCACGAAGCTGCTTCATTATCTGTGCAGAACCAAGCTTTTCCCGCGGAGGCTCTTTTCTTTTTATTAGCTTCATGAAAATCCTCCTTCTATGGAATGATAATATCCATCAGCGGAGCATGCTGCTGTGCTCCGTAAACATCGCGGTCGCCGCAGGTGCCTGATGAAACCGGCCTGTCATAGGTGATCTTGATCCCCAATCCTTTTTCAAAATAAACTATATTGCATATGTTCTGCGGCTCCAGCCGGTATAGCCTGCATATATTTTCTATGCTTATAACTCCGCTGTCTGCCACTCTATGATAGCTGCCAGCATCATCAAAGAGTATATCCAGGGTGATTTGAAAAGGGCCGCTGTTCTTGCTCCTCAGTACCTTTGCCAGCTCCACAAGTCTGTTCATAGCTGCATCTCCTTACTGTCTCATTTTGTATTCAATGGGAAACAGCGCTTTACCGGATTCGGTTTCCATAAGATGATAAACGGAAAACTCATATATCGCGCCAAATTCCACATCGCTGGGTGCAAACGGAAATGCCAGATTGCCTGCCGTGGATTTCCTGCCCTCATAGCCATAATGCATAAAGGTCGAACGTACCGAGCTGCACAAGGCCGATGCCTCGCTCTGGGTCTTTGCAATAACCTCAAACAGCACACCCAGCTCATGGCCTAACCTGTTTTCAGGCTCCAGTTCGCCCATTACACCATTTTTCCCGTAGTTATAAAAATTGATCTTGTACTGCTCCCGCGGGATTTCAGGATACTGCTCCATAACACTGGCTTTTACCAATTCCTCTACCTCTTCGATTTTACCTATCAGTATCGGATCTCTGATACCCGCCACCACAAAGGTCCTATATGCAACCTTTCGTGCTCCCTCAAGCTTTATTTGATAGGTCCCGGTCCTGCTTATCTTGCTGCCGCTTACCCGGACCCTGCCGTCTCCCACCGCTGTGAATTCACAGTTTTCCAGCTCCAGGACTATGCCCGGCCCGTGCAGGATATACGGATGCTCCTTCTCGTAGAAGGTATGGGCTGCTACACTCACAGTAGTACATTTACGAAGAGGGCTGGTGGGATATACCTCAAAGCAGTCCTCATAGAGGACTCCCATCATACAGTCCTTTGCAGTACCGGGTTCACAGCAAAGAGCACCGCATTCCAGTACTTTACCGAGATGATATGCCATTCCCATATCAAAACCCCCGAATACGCCTGCTGCGGCAAAGGGTGAAGGATCATAAGCCCTTCCGCAGATTATCAGCTGTGCGCCGTTCTCCAGAGCTTCGATTATAGGCTCTATTCCCATCTGGGCAACTACCCCCGTTGTTTCCTCCAGAAGCTTTTCAGTCAGAGAGGGTACCATATGCCCAAGGGGAACCACCTTTCCCTGCTTCATTTTTTCAAGGATTTCGGTTTTGGGGATATCGGCCCATATAACTGCCTGCTTAAGGGGCGTAAGCTTTCTTTCGGTTACTATCTCATCAATTATATCAAGGGTCCATTCTACGTGGGCTCTGCCCCCGCTGCCCCCCGCCGAACCGATGATCACGGGTATTTTGTTCTCAAAGCCTGCCGTCAGGATATATTCCAGATCCTTTTTACAGGCCTGGCGGCTTACTATTGCCGTATTCGCTCCCAGCTTATGGGGTCCCGCATCCGTGGAGCCCGCATCCACAACAATGGCATCCGGACAATCCTTTATACCATTGGCGAAGGATTCTGCCGGAAAACCGTAGCCGAGGATACCGCAGGGAGATAGTATCTTAAAGCATTTTTTCATGTTTTACTCCATACTCTCGATTTTTTTGTCCACCATCTTCATGTGATGTTTTACTGCCTGTTTTGCCGCTTTTTTATCACGTTTTGCAATTGCCTCCGCGATAGCCCGATGCTCTTCCGCCACCTGCTCCCGCCTGACCTGATCCTTGTTGCTGTTTTTGGCGATCTCACTGATCAGGTCATAATAGGTATCGATAAAATTCATGAAGAAGATATTCCTGGACGCCTGTGCCAGCTTGTAATGGAAGTAGTGGTCCATGTTATGCTGTACCTCTTCATTTTCCGCAACTCCAAGCACGTCATAAAGCTCCTCGATTTCCTCATCACTGGCCCGCTCAATAACACGTTCAACCATCTTCAGCTCCAGTGACTCTCTGAAATCCAGAAGATCACTGTAGGTAGCCTTCTTCACCAGCTCATTTACCGATTCATTCAAAAGCATGCCCTGGATATTATCCTGTATATAGGTCCCGTCCTTGGGCTTCCTGCGTATGTATCCCTGGGACTGCAGCTGGGTCAATGCCTCACGCAGTATTCCCCTGCTGACGCCGAACTGCTCGGACAAAAGAGCTTCATTGGGCAGTTTGTCTCCGGCCTTCAAGCTGCCGTCCCGCATCATGCCGATGATCTGATTGACGATCTTGTCTGAAAGTCTTTCATTGTTTACGGGTGTAATGTCCATCTCTACCATCCATTCTGCCATCACGGCACTATATTTGTTTAATGATTTATTTGTTTAACAATTTAACTATATATTAGCATCAGTTTTAATAATTTGCAATATGGAACTATTCGATACGGCAAAACAAAAAATAAAAACCCCTTGGACAGTTATCCTGTCCAAGGGGCAAAATATTAACTACTTAGATAAGTGTAATATTTTCTGCCTGAGGTCCTTTAGGTCCGTTAACTACGTTGTAGGAAACCTTCTGACCTTCCTGGAGTGATTTGTAACCTTCCGCATTTATCTGGGAAAAGTGTGCAAATACATCTGTCCCATCTTCTCCTGTGATAAATCCATAACCTTTTTCTCCGTTAAACCATTTTACTGTACCATTCATACTATGTGTACCTCCAAATTTTTATTACTTAAACTCCTTGTAATAACTCACCAATAGCATTTCAAACTTTCGCATACTATATTTTTAGTACTTATTGAAATATATATGTGTTACATTATTTACTATTTATTTAAGCTATTATTAATAATGTCATACTTTTAACTAAAAAGCAAGTTTTGTGAATTAAAAAATTATTCTAATTTGCCCATGCCTAGCATAACCTGGCAATAACTTCCTGGGGACCACTGCCATATCCTTTTAAAGCACCTTGGTGCAGAGGTTCATTTCCGACGGTTTTTCCCTCAATTCATTCAATTGGGGAATTATCCTTCTGAAGTGCTCTGAAGCCATATGCTTGTTCAAGGCTTCCTCATCTTCCCATTCTTCAATGATTATCAAAATTTTTGGATCCTTCATATCCTGGAAAAGCTCATACTTTATACAGCCGTCCTCCTTTACCGTCTTTTCAACCATTTCCTTTGAAAGCTCCAGTATCCTGTCAACCTTGCCCTCTTCAGCAAAGCTTTTTGCTACGACTTTTATCATCAGGCTCACTCCTTATCATGATTCTATTTATCTCAACATTTTCAGGCTCCCTGAAAGCTTGTTGATTTTGCTTCTAGGACCATAAATGCATATTCCAAGGTAGTCTATCTGCTCTTTGGACCTGTAAGCCAGCTTCTCCTCATAATCCTTGTAGTTCAAGGACTTCTGCGCCACTTCGTTAAAGCCTATCAAGAAAATTTCCGGATCGGCTTTTTCCATTATTTCATCATGAATCTGACGCAATTCTTCTTTTGAAGAAGCCAATACCGGTATAGCTATGTTTGTTACCCCTTCATGGATCCGTCTATTCATGTCTGTAAGTTTATCGCCTACCAGGCCTTCTATCCTGCCCGACAGGCTTACACCAAGAGCTGCAGCAGTATTTGCAGCAATACCTGCCGGCAGCTCCCTGTCAATTATCATCACACATTTCATAATAATACCTCCCTCGTTATACAAAAGATTATAAAGGTATTATCCTTGCTTTTATTGTATGAAATTGACCCTTACGGATGTATATCCTTATAATATTGTAAAGGAGTCACTCCGTAAGCTTTTTTGAATTCCCGCGTAAAATGGGCCTGGTCGTAAAACCCTGCATTTGCGGCAACATCCGCAATATTGCCGCTGACCTTCAAAAGCTGCCTGCCATAGTTGACCTTAAGCTGCAGCTGATAGGCGTTTGGAGTTGTATTGAACCTCTTGCTAAAGCTCCTTATCAGGGAAAACTTATTGATATTAAACTGTTGCTCCATAGCCCTCAACTGTATTGCTTCGAGAAAATTCTCCTCAAGATATTCCTTTATTCTATTTATTTTTTCATCGGTTTCAAGCTTTATTTCGATATCGCAGCAGGCAAAAATCTCAATAAGGGTGCTTATTAATTCCGTCTCCTTGCTGCAGATGTCTTCATCACTCTTCAAATACCGTGAAAGGCTCTTTATTTTATCAAACTCTGCGTCACCCAGCTTTTTAATGCCTATGGAATGCCTTGCATCCAGGTGGGTCAGAACCTCCCTGCAAAAATCACCATCGATATATATCATTGTGAATTCCCAATTTCGGATATCTACCGGCTGGCACCTGTGACTTACAAAAGGGTAAATGATCACAGCCTCTTTTTCCTGTATAAAATAATCACTTCCATTGACATTCAGATGGGTCGCGCCCTTTTCAATGCATCCGACGGACAGCTCCTGGTGAAGGTGGTCCTTGTAGCAATGCAGGTCGTCAGAGCAGGTCTTGACCTCAAGCATGCGAAAAGACTGTGATTTGTGATAGTTGATGCCTTTCATACAGAGCCCTCCCTGCGTATCTGATAGCAACGACGGTTATACATGCAAAGTGGATACCCCAAAGAAAATGAGGTGTCTGCTTTTGTTTTGGAGTAGAAATTTCAGATTATCATATAGTATCCTATTGTACTGTATACTGTCACCAGTGTTTATTGCCGGATCATAAAAGTTTTTTCAAAAAATATCTTTTATGACCTAAAGGACAGTCATCCAAAACTCCAAATATCTCATAGCCATGTTACAAATAAAAATCTTTAGCCTGGAAATCAAAGGTATCCAATTGCACTAAATAACATCCATGCTCTTTAGATATTCTCTCAACCTCAGTCAGAACCTTTGAGCCAAGGCCTTTTTTTCGGTAGTCTTTGTCAACCCATAATATATCAATGCGAAGGCAATCCCAAGCATTCAATTTGCCTAAAACACCCGCCAGGATATTACCTTTCTCATCAACGATCTTTCTGCTGACATCCAAAGAATTATATTCGTGAAGGGGAGATACCTGGGATAAATTATATTC
>JAEXXN010000090.1 GCA_023405875.1 Bacillota bacterium
AAGCCTTTATCCTGGCCTTTGATAAAGAGATCTCAGAACTCGGCTACAGCTCCGGCGGCAGCATCGGTGGCGGCTTCTGCTGGGGTAAGTACATGATAATATATTCAAAGGTTGGAATCAAGAGCAAGCAAGTCGCCGCACGGATATATATACGGGAAAGCAGCATTGTGCTCAGGCTTTTTCTCAATCAGCTGGACAGGCACCGGGAGTATATAGAAAAATCAAAAGGATTTATAAAGGAAGTTTTTACCGGAGAGCATGGAAAATGTACCCGCTGTCATAATGATAAAGGGGGCATATGCAAATTCAGAAAAGCCTATACCCTTGAAAACAGATACATTGAAAAGTGCAACGGGATAACCTTTGAATTCTGGGAGCCTGAGCTTGATAAACTGCCTGATTATATAGAGCTTTTGAAGGAATTTTATCCCGTGAGAAAAAGATGACAAAATACTTGTGCAGTCCGAATATAAAGAAGGCTGCATACCGTTATTTGCGCTATACAGTATGAGTGGAGGACGATTGAAAATGAAAAGGACTTTCAAGGTTTTGATTCTGGTTTTATGGGTGCTGGTGTTAAGCTCTTGCGGCACCACGGACAATAATGCAGCCCAAGCTCCTGTTGAGGACCCGGCAGACGGCAGCAAATATGCCGGAATTTATATGTATGATTATGAATACGATTCGGAAAAGCTGAAGGAAGACCATTACATAGTTATAGAGACAATTGACGGCAAGCTGGAGGGAAGGTATTATGGAACCAGCGATGATTTTGATGAGGCCCGTGAAGGATATTTGCCGGGTTTTTTTGTAAGTGATATCATGAATCTGAAAATAACAGGCGATGAAATAACCTTTGATTTAGAGCTTGACAATAATATTATTTTCAGCAAACCTGTGGATCTGGAATACAGGAGTGCGGAAGCTGTACCTTCTGATGAGAATCATAT
The DNA here is from genome assembly GCA_023405875.1 of Bacillota bacterium. Classification (GTDB taxonomy): domain Bacteria; phylum Bacillota; class Clostridia; order Lutisporales; family Lutisporaceae; genus BRH-c25. The sequence goes on from JAEXXN010000090.1 coordinate 951, forward strand.
CTGGGAAAACAGCCACGCTGTAAAAGGTGACGGACAGCTTTCCAGAAGCTATGCAGGAAAAATAACTGATGGGGAAATAATAATGGATATGGGAAACAGTCAGAGAGTATATAAAAGGTTAAGTAATGAATAGCTCAAGCCTTGTGCCATTGAGCCTAAGCGGGTACTGAAAGGACGGGAAAACAAAAGGAGACAGAACTATGGATGATATTATTGTTCTAAATATAAAATATAAATTCGGCGATATGGAGGATTTTATCCACCCTGTAGTTTTAAAGGATGATAATGAAATGATACTGGTTGACTGCGGGTACTCAGGGTTTATGCCTGCCATTGAGACGGCAATGCAGGAAGAAGGCCTGGACTGCAATGAACTTACCAAAATACTGATTACACATCATGATCACGACCACATGGGAGCTTTGGCGGATTTCAAGCAAAAGTATCCTAATATTGAAATTGTTGCCGGTCAAATAGAAGCTCCATATATTTCAGGAGATAAGAAAGCCTTGAGGCTTGAGCAGGCAGAGGCTCTTCTGGTTGACGCAGAGGGAGAGCAGAAAGCTTTCGGAGAAGCCTTCTGCCAAATTCTGCAAAGTGTCAAGCCTGCCCGGGTCGATATCCCGGTACATGGAGGCGAATGCTTTGACTGGTGCGGCGGCTGTGAAGTCCTGGATACCCCAGGACACACTCAGGGGCATATATCCTTATACCTGAGAAGCAAGAGCACTATCATAGCAGGTGATGCCGCAGTACTGGAAAATGGCCGGCTTGTGATTGCAAATCCTCAGTTTGCCCTGGATAAGGAGAAAGCGGATGAAGCTGTGGATATGCTGTTAAAGCATGAGGCCAGGACTATCATTTGCTATCATGGCGGGATACATAACCGGACAGAATAAATATGTAACGCACAAAGGTTGGATTCTGTGTGGCGTCCGAATTATGATGTTAAAGTAAAATAATAAGCTGTTTCAGCTATTGGATGGTGAAAAAATGAGTGGGAATAACGTTACAAAATTAGATTATCAGGGCAAGGAAATCATATTGATTGCGACTGCCCATGTGTCAAAGGAAAGTGCAGAGCTTGTAAAGCAGGTGATAGAGGAAGAAAGGCCGGACAGTATATGTATCGAACTGGACGAGGAACGGTATAAAAACATTCAGGATCCCAAGGCCTGGGAGAATACAGATATTGTGCAGGTAATCAAATCCCATAAAGTGGGTTTTCTGATTGCAAACCTTATTCTGAGCTCCTATCAGAAAAAAATTGCAAAGAAGCTGAATACTCCTGTCGGAGGAGAAATGCTGCAGGGTATTGAGAGTGCAAAGGAAATCGGAGCAAATCTGGTGCTGGCAGACAGAAGCATTCAGACAACCTTCCTCCGTATATGGCGCAAACTGACTCTTTGGGAAAAGCTTAAGCTGTTTGTCAGCCTGATTTTCACTTTGGAGGATGATACGGAGATTTCAGACGAGGACCTACAGAATTTACTGCAGGAGGATATGCTGGAATCCATGATGGCCGGAATGCGGAAACAATTCCCCATAATCGGACGTATACTTATAAATGAACGTGACCAGTACCTGGCTTTTAAGATAAAGAATGCACCAGGCAATAAGGTTGTTGCAATATTGGGCGGCGCACATGTGCCGGGTGTAAAAAAGGAAATATTCCTTACACAGGATATGGAAGATATCTCATCGGTACCGCCCAAAAGCCGAATGTCGAAGCTGGTGGGCTGGATAATTC
>JAEXXN010000148.1 GCA_023405875.1 Bacillota bacterium
TTTATCATAGATAGTCACTTCTTTTCTACGAAAGATGTGGTTGTAGAAGATTCCTCTGGAAACACAAAGTGCATCACACAAGGTGTGCACACTGTATTGACCATATAACTTGGAAAGTTCTTGGAGCTTGTCCTGCAGCGATGAGGATACAGTGCAGTCTACTTTTTGCAATACCTCAATTTTTTGCTCCAACTTTTCAAGCCGCTGTTTCATTTTTATAAATTCGTTTGCACTGACGATGTAACCTCTGTGTGATATGACTTTGGCCATGTATAGAACGTACTTCTCGGAACACCGCTCTGCAGGCAGATATCGGATACAGGTTCGCCATTATGATAAAGGGCAACCAATTCTTGCTTTTGTTTATCAGAAAGTCTCATAATTACTTCCTCCATAACTTTTGATTATGGATTGGATCCAACCAAAAGTTTAGAGGTGATCGTGCAATTCAGCAAGCACATTGGTAACATCATTGTGTCTTATGGTGAGTTTTAGTATAATTAGTTAACGGTAGAAGGTCACTCAATATCTTAACAAGTGCAGATTTAACATATTTGCAATTAGGATAATGCCGTAAGCATAAAGGAAGACGTCATGAAATTATTTCTTAGTCAGGTGCTTGAAAAAGGGTGATTTAGCGGGCCAAAAGAAAAGCAATTTATGTTTTATACAAAGATAGTGATTATGAGATAATTGTTGAGCAGTACACTAAACGCCAGATTATTATATTGAGTATTATAGATAAGATATTTTTCATGAAGAATGTAAAAAGATTTATCTAGCTGCTCTGCAAAAGTTCCCCCACTATCGCTCCGCGTATATGCAGAATAGGGATGTCATGCAATAATACCTTTATGTAATGCTTGCAGAGAGAATCGGTCATGGAAATGCAAGAACCTGCTTCTTGTTTTATATAGAATATGGGTATAGAAAGGAGCAAATATGGCAAGTACCAGAGATGAGTTCACCCAACCCATAAAGCAACAACTTGCTTGCAGAGTTGGCTATCGTTGCTCAAATCCAGATTGCAGAAAACTTACTATTGGTCCTTCTTCCGATGTTAAAAAGTCCGTTATCCTCGGTGTGGCTGCACACATCACCGCAGCTGCTAAAGGCGGAAAACGATACGATTCTAGTTTGTCTTCATATGACCGTAAAGATTTCAATAATGGTATTTGGTTGTGCCAAAATTGTGCCAAGTTAATTGATAGTGACGATAAAAAATATACTGTCGAATTAATAAAAACATGGAAATCCACGGCCGAACAGCTAGCATCTGAAGAACTGCAATTCGTTTCATCTATGCAAATGAGAAATGATTCCCAATTTAGAAAATTTTATAACTCACCAAAAGGAATGAATATATCTAAAAATGAATGGGTGCCATCTCATGAACTATTTTCTTGCCAAACCAGTTTGATGCATAATGAATATTTTATAGGAAGAACACAAGAATGTAGCACCCTTATGGCATGCGTAAACGAAAGCTCAAAAGTATTAATTAGTGGCATGGGCGGTATTGGCAAGACAGAATTGGCTCGCTGGATATATCAACAATGCTTAAGCAATAATACATTTCGTTATGTGGGATTTTTGTCTTATCGAGACAGTATGAATGTAACACTTCTAAATGCACTTAATTCACCTGATGAATTACCACAGGAGGAGCGGACAGCATGGGCTTGGAATGCGTTGCATAAACTGGTGCAGACTGAGAAGGTCTTATTAGTTGTGGATGATGTAAACAAGACAGTACGGCAGGATCCATCTTTGCATCGATTGCTGAACCTTTCGTGCACAGTGGTGCTGACGAGCAGGCGTAAAACAATGGTCGGCTGCAAGAGTTTACCAATACATACACTGAGATTGGATGATGGCATAAGGCTCTTTGAGAATATTTATGGTCCTATAACTAAAAATGAAAAGAGCCATCTTACCGCTATTGTACAGGGAATCGCTTACTGCCACCCCCTTACTATAAAAATTATGGCTTCAATAGGAAAAAGCAAAAAAATTGAGTTGTCGAAATTACAATTTGAACTAGAGACCAAGAAGTTTACACTTGCATATATTGAGGACGGTGAACCCGTTAAGCTTGCTGAAGAATACCAAAAGCTTTTTGAACTGGCTGATCTCTCGATACCTGAAATAAAAATACTGGAATGCTTCAGCATTTTACCTTATGCGCAATTGCCAAAGAAGCACTGTGCTACAATGATGCGAGAAGATGCCGGCGATATACATGATATGATCTTGGATATGCTCGCACAGAAAAACTGGTTAGAAGAGTCGATGGGTAGCTTTGCCATGCATCCACTCATAGCAGAAGCAATGTGCTTCTTCCGCCCGTTTGCAACACAGGAACACCCTGCTCTTTTGAATGGGACGACTACAGTGGTAGCGTATCTAGAGGACCATATGCTTTTGCAAGAAGTTGTTCCCTACACAGATATTGTACTTGCGGTAGCTAACCACTATTCTGACACTAATCCGGCAGATAGTGTATTGTTGTGTGTGATACTTTCGATAAAGTATTGTAACGCAGCACGGTATAAATTAATGTAGGAGTTACTAGAAGACACTTTGACGCTGGCTTATAAAACAAATGAATGGGGTCTGTACGATATTGTATTGTATCATCTGTGTCTGGCCTATATTAAGACGGGAAATTACGCTGCGGCACATGAAAACATACTTTTACTGGTCAAATATCGTGAGCTTTATTGTGAAAAGGGTGCTATTGAAATAGGCGAGGCATACCACGGTTTAGGCATGGCACAGTACTATTTAGGTTATTTTGAAGAAGCTTTGGAGTCATATTGTGTAGCATTAGAATATTATGAGACCCTAGAAGAGGAAAGCGATAATGTCAGACTTTCAAATTTATACGGAGATATTGGAGGTATTTATTTGGATTTAGGACAATTTGGAAATGCGTTAACATTCTTGCAAAATGACATTAACATGAAAGAGCAGATGAAAATACCAGATGTCGAACTTGCAATAGCATATAATAACATAGCAGACTTGTATATGCAAACGGAGCGCTATGATCTAGCTGAACAAAATTTGCTAAGAGCGATTGAGCTTATTAGCCGACAGTGGGGCCAACAAAGCTACCATTTGGAATCGGTATATAATAATTTGGCGAACCTATACCACAACCTTGGTCAAGGTGAAAAAGCCTTGCACTATATTTGCCGTTCTATTGATATTCAGAGCGCAGAGTTTGAAAAACATCCGTTGCTATCCATCAGCTATAACTCAAAAGCATTAATATTGCAGTCACTTGGCAGGATAGAAGAAGCATTACAGGAAAATGATAAAGCACGTATAATGCTTTTGGACACACTAAATGAAGAGAATATGACCATGGGCTTCGTTGAATTGATGTATGCGTCAGCCTATTCAGATATTCAAAACTATTCTGAAGTAATACCACATGCAAAAAAGGCTTGTAAAATTTTAATAAAATTTTATACGAACGATAATATCCATTTGATCAATGCTCGAATTCTCTTGGGTGAAGCACTTAGCTATACAGGTGACTACCAAAGTGCGTTAAACATATTAAGGCAAGTTGAGAAACGTACGGAGAGCGACCTCCTATTAGCGCAGAATTTTCGGTCTGTTTTGAATCTTATACGCATTTATACAGAACTTTCCCAACATGAAGACGCTTTACAACAATGTATTAAAGCCCTGAAGCTTTGCAAACAGATCGACCAAGCACAAGAATTAAGTTCGCTTATTTTTGAGAAGCTTTTATTATGCTATAAGTTGAGTGGTCGCAAAGAAGATGAACTTGATCAATGGCTGCAGAAAACGTTTAAGGAGTATGACAGTATGAAAGCAAATTATCAACCGAAATCCCCCCAAAGCCATAGCTCCAAACCTATTCAAATGGATTCCCCCATGTTTGTCAGCATCGACGCCGATCCTCTGAAGTTAGCATATGTCATGCTAACTTCCGGGTTATATTATAATTGCGAGCTTTCATGGTTCAATCCAAATCCAAAACATTATGATGATATACATGTTTTTCCCAGAGATGTTTATTTTGGCAGAACAATAACCGATAAAAATGTGGGGACTTTTCCTGATTTATGTTGGACTAAAGATGAACTAGAGGTTGACGCTTTTTTGTGTGTATGCGCATTGAATAAAGAGGACAGTGAGCGAATCAACCTGGGACATTACGGTAGTGAAGGGCAACAAGAATCGACCATTTCCATTTTCTTGGAACAAGGACGATCTGGCGCAAAGCAACGGGTGAACACAATAGTAAAGGATCTAAAATCCAAATATAAAGAAATCTTTCCTTAAATGAAAAAGTATACGGTCCGGAGCATCTAATAATAGTTTGCTTGAGGTCATTTCCAAACAAGCAGCCATCGTAAAAGAAATCTATCGGCAGTATCTCTCCGGAAAAAGTCTGGGAGACATTGCCGATTTTCTTTTTGATCAGAACATCTCGTCTAGTAATTCCAGTTTGATACTAAAAATCTTTTTTCCACTATTACTCCAAAAATAATATGAATTTACATGCAAAGCACTGTATTTTAGGATACAGTGCTTTTTGTATTATATAGTTTAGGTTATAAAGTATCTACATAGTTGAGAAAATCGATAACATATAGGAATTCTCACTGCCTTCTTTACTGAGGTAAGGTTGAAGGTTAGAATATAATTTGTAGAATATAAGAATAAGAGCGGTAAAAAATACCACAAAGGTAATTTTTACCGCTCTTATTCTTATATTAAAAGCAAAAAAAGAAAACAAAAATATAACGAGGCTAAGGATGTCCCCCGCCTCTTATAGGTGGAGGGTACCGATTTAGTTGTCCAACAGGCGGTGAGCATATCACCCACC
>JAEXXN010000166.1 GCA_023405875.1 Bacillota bacterium
CCCCTGTTCCAATCCGCTCCGGTTTTCTATGCTTGTAATCATTTCATCTGCTTTTTGAACATCCTCCGGAGTTTCTGTTTTGGGAAGCCGTATCCCATCAGGCTTTGCCCTCACTATTGCTTCAAAATCCTCCCTGCCGAAAGGAGAGCTCAGATCGTTCACTCTGACGATCACTTCGGTGCTTCCATAATCCAGAGCCTTTAATGATTGGTATACAAGCATTCTTGCCGCATCCTTCTCCTTTATGGAGATGGAATCCTCAAGATCAAACATTATGGAGTCGGAACCGTATATATGAGCATCCCTGACCATTCCCGGGTTATTCCCCGGTACGTACAGCATGGTCCTTCTCAGTCTTCCCATCTATTCCACCTCCCATGGGCACCGGCTGCAATCAGCCGCCCTGTTCAGCGCGGTCAAAACCCTTGCGCGTATGGTACAATCGAGAGCACCTTTGTCAATGGCACGTACAAGCACATCTGTGACCTCCTGCTCCCGCAATGTCTCTTCGATAATATATCTTATCTGCTTTCCGAACTGATTTTCCACTGTACTCTTCAGCTCGATCCGTACCCCTTTTCCCTCATTCGCTTCAATGCAGATAGTTATATCGCTTGATTCAAGTGTCCCGGCAAGCCCTGTCTGCTGTATCTTCATACTGTCCACATTCCTTTCGCTTTCTTCAATGCCTTTGGTCGGTTGCCTGAATATGCCTGATGATATCCTCAGCTTCAGATGACAGGAGGAAGCTATAAACTGATTCGGGAACTAATTCCCTTACTTTGTCTACAGCTCCCGATTTTATCAAAGCTCTCACCATAGACGCACTAACAGGCTTCCCGTTTATCCCGATCCTTGGCACAACCTCTATATCGATTCCATATGCCGGTAAAACCTCCTGCATCACCTTGTTGTATACGGCCGTTACCTTGCAGTAGGGTTCTTCTCCGGCAAATCTTTTTCTGATGCCGAGAGCCGGTGCGACGTGCTTTGCAAATATATCGATATCAAGCCTTGCATAAGTCTCCGCCCATTGCTCGTAGGTCTTTATAAAATAGGAAGGGAAGGTTGCATTTGAGATTATATAATCCCTTCCTTTATGGAGGATGACATTGGATAAATGCCTGACGCCTTCTTTTACAAGCCTGTACCGTATTTCTGCCGGAAAACTGGATCTTTCCTCCCATAGGACAAAAACATGAAGATACCGGCATTTTGATGATGCATACTCTATCAAATACTTATGCCCCAATGTAAAAGGGTTGCAGTTGACAACAATTGCACCGGAATCTCCCTTTACCCGGCTTTCACTTACAATTTCATCAATATACTTATTTATACCCTCCGGCCTGTTCTCCATAAGGACAGCTTTTCCCGTCACCTCTGCAATGGAATAGAAGCCAAGCTCTGTAAAAACACTTTTGTTTTCAGGCTTTGTATATATAAACAGATGGGTTTCCCCCCTGGCATAAGCTTCACTAATAAGATTGGTCACGATCCTGGAGGAAAGACCCATATTTTTGTATTCTTCGTCCACTGCAATACACTTCAGGACCCTTCCGCTCAGTGACCCTGCGGCTGCAATTTTCCCGCCGTCAAGCAAAGCAATCGAATATTCGATATCTGCCTCCAGTATCAAGCCCTGTCTTTTCACAAAATCCGACAGTTCTCTTTTTTCTGCCGCCTCATGCAGATTTACAACCCGTTCCCTGAAGCTGCCGTACCACATACTAACACCTTCCTAAATTTTTAACCCTTGTGATGCTTCGCCCAAAACACAAGCCATGCTTACAGCTTGTATTCAATAAACTCTCCCTCACACGGCGGCCCGGCGCAGATATGTATGACTCCTTCATCAAAATCCGCAATCAGGCCGGCAACTGTAACACCCCGCAGGGCCAGAGGCAGCTCAATGTCTGAGGGATGGCGGCATATGGCTTTGGGATAATTCTCATGATCGCTCATACATTTCTTTATATAATCAATAGTTATCGACCCATGCTTTTCCATCAGAAGTTCTCTTAGCCTGTCGCCCCTGGGGCTGGATTCCAGCGCATTAAGCCCCGGGTTCACCACGAAATGATTTGCATGGGTAACAATGCCTTCAACCGGTTCAATAGTATCTCCTCCCCCCGGATAGGCTTCGATGTCCACAGCGCAGCCTTCTTTAGCAGCCAGCAGCATGTTGTTGGAAACGCTTCTTTTGGCATTAAGCAGCAAGTGCTTTGCCTCCTCAAAGGATTTGCAGGTAAAAACCTTTCTTCTGAGAAAGGTTACGGGAATGCCTATCCCAGAGCTGTCATGGATTGACTGGAGCGAATTGTTGCATAGTCCCACACCGTGGGAATTAAAGCCTTCACGTATAAGCTGCCCCGCCTCTGTAAGGCCGATTATCCGGGTACCGTCAGGCTCCTGTATATGCAGTATTACAATATTATCGATAATACCGGCGCGGTAATCCCAGTTTTTTACCAGCAGGGTCTTCCCCCCTTCGGCAGCCTCCGGCAGAATTGCACAGGTCGTACATTCATTATCATCAGGAAATTTGGTAATCTCATAGCGGCAGTTCAGGACCATAAGCTCGCCTATTTCCACTCCGGCACCGGACGCTATTCCCTTTGCCTCCATAAGCAGCTCCGGCATTGTTTCCTCAATTAACGGAACATATGACATCGCATATTCTTTGATCTGTTCCCAGCTTCTATTTCCCGTCATGCCAAAAAGCCCCCTGTAATCCTCTATACCTGCCCTGATCTTATCCTTTGCCTGTTCTCCATACTGTAAGCCTCTTTCAAAAGGGGTCTCAGCATTTATCTCGATCAACTGGAAAGTCCTCATGCGCTTTTCTCCTTTCATGCACTCAAAAAAACTTGTCTGAAAAAATGGTCGTTCATAAAATAATCAGTATATAATTGTGACTTTTACTTTATTTATAGCTTGTATGCTTTGAATTCTCCCTCACAGGGCGGCCCGGCACACACATAAGCCGTACCTTCATAAAAATCATAGATAACGCCCGCTACCGTAATGCCCCTGACTCCCAGCGGTATGCTGACGTCGGACGGATGCCGGCATATTGCATTGGGATAGTTCTCATGGTCGCTTAAGCATTTTTTTATATATGCAATATCTATTGACCCCAGCTTTTCTCTCAGCAGCTTCTCAAGCCTTTCACCCCTTGGGCTGGTCTCCAAAGCATGGATTTCGGGTTGTTTTATAAAATGATTGGCATGTGTGATTATTCCATCAACCGGCATCAGCAAGTCGGCACCTCCAGGATAGGTCTCAATATCCACTGCCTTATCCTCCGATGACGCCAGCATAAAGTTGCATGAAACTGAACGCTCTGCATTGATTATCAAATCTCTGGCTTCTTCAAAGCTCCGGCAGGACAAGACCCTGCGCCTCAGAAAGGTTACCGGAATGCCCTTTCCCCTGCTGTCATAAATTGATTGCAGATTGTTGGCACATAAACCGATCCCATGGCTGTTGAAGCCGTTCCTGATAACCTGGCCCGCTTCGGCAAGTCCGAATATGCGTGTCCCATCCTGTTCTTCTATATGGAGCATCACGATATTGTCAATAATCCCTGCACGATAGTCCCAATCCTGACCTACATAAAGCCTGCCGTCATTGCCGGCTTCCGACAGCACTGCAAATGAAGTGCATTCATTGGGCCTCGGGAACTTTGTTATCTCATACCGGCAGTTCAGCACCATTACCTCGTCCAGCCCGACCCCTGCCCCATCAGATATTCCTTTTACCTCTTCCGCCATTTCCGGAAGCAGCTCCTCAACAAGGGGAATATAACCCAGAGCGTAGCTCTTTATATCCTCCCAGCTCATATTGCTTGTATCAGAAAACAATTTGCGGTAATCCTCTATACCGGCCCTGATTTTTTCAGCTGCCTGCCTCCCGTATTGTACTCCGCCTTCATAATGTGTCGTAGCTTTGACCTTTATCAGCTGGAAATCCCTCATTTTTCCTTTCCCCCTTTTCTGCCTGATTACAGGCATGATTAATAAGCCGTTGGCTTTGCAGCCCGGCATAAACAACAGACCGGCAATTATTTTACTTGTATAAAGAACAGGAGACAAAATGACCAGGGGATACTTCCTTCAGGTCGAGACCCGGCTGCATGCAAGACTTATCCACCTTGGGACAACGAGGGGCAAAGCGGCAGCCGGATTTTGGATTTATCGGACTGCTTACCTCTCCTTTGATGATATTCAACTTCTTTCTGTTCTTAAGGCTCGGAATCGGAATTGCATCAAGCAGCGCCCTGGTATAAGGATGGAGCGGGTTTTCGAAGAGCTCGTCGGTAGATGCCATTTCAACACATTGGCCCAGATACATAACTGCTATATTGTCACTTATATGCTTGACAACGCTAAGATCGTGGGTTATAAACATGTATGTCAGTCCCATGTTGTCCTGAAGGTCCATCATAAGATTCAGTATCTGTGCCTGTATGGAAACATCAAGCGCCGAAACAGGCTCATCGCAGACAATAAACTTCGGGTTCAGCGCCAGTGCCCGTGCAATCCCTATACGCTGTCTCCTGCCGCCGTCAAGCTCGTGAGGATATGTATTGACAAAGCGCTCTGCAAGGCCGACAATGCTCATAAGCTCAAACACACGGGCTATGATGTCGTTTTTATTGCCGAACATCTTGTAGATCTTAATGGGCTCAGCAATAATCTCACTGACCGTCATGCGCGGATTGAGTGAAGCAAAGGGGTCCTGGAAGATGATCTGCATTTGCTTATGCATTTCCTTTATCTGCCTGTTTCCATAAGAAAGGATATTCTGCCCTTCAAAATGTATTTCACCGCCGGTAGGCTCCAGAAGCCTGAGGATAACCCTTCCCAGAGTAGATTTGCCGCAGCCTGACTCACCGACTACACCCAGGGTTTCTCCTTTATTGATGCTCAGGCTGACATCATCAACTGCGTGAAGCAGCCCTTTTTTAGTATCGAAATATTTTTTAAGATTTTTTGTTTGAATAAGAGGCGCATCCATATAATTATCCTCCCGTTTCCTGGTTTATTCTTTACTATGCGCTTTCTCCCGATCAGTAAAAAGATGGCATTTGATTTGGTGTGTAGCATCAATTACCATATCAGGAGAAGCAATACTACAGATTTCCATGCGATGCGGACAGCGCTCTGCAAATCTACAGCCCGGCGGCAGAGATGTCGGATCGGGCATAAGGCCTTCAATCGGATTGAGCCTGTCTGTCTTCCTTGTCATATCCGGTATTGATCCGAATAAGCCCACTGTATACGGATGATGGCGCCGGCCTTCAAAGATATCTTCAACAGTACCCATTTCTATGATTTCCCCCGCATACATGACAGCGACAGAATCGCATATTTGAGCAACAATGCCTAAATCATGGGTGATCAAAAGCATTGATGTATTCAGCCGTTCTTTCAGCTCATTCATAAGCTTCAGTACCTGAGCCTGAATAGTTACATCAAGAGCAGTAGTAGGCTCATCTGCAAGCAGGAGCTTAGGATTGCAGGCAAGTGCTATGGCGATTACGATCCTTTGCTTCATTCCGCCTGAGAACTGATGAGGATACTCTCCTTTGCGCTCGGAGGATATGCCAACCAGCTCCATCATTTCATCAACCCTTGATTCCACTGCGTTCTTATCCAATTCCGGATTATGCAGCCTTATGACCTCTGCAATCTGATCTCCGACTGTATGTATAGGGTTAAGACTGGTCATGGGGTCCTGAAAAATCATTGAGATATCATTTCCACGAATAAGCCGCATTCTTTCTTCTGAGAATTTCAGAAGATCTTTACCCTCGAAGCATATTTCGCCACGGTTTATAAAGCCTACCCTATCCGGCAAAAGCCTCATAATGCTCAGTGCCGCAGTGGTTTTGCCTGCCCCTGTCTCACCGACCAGCCCTAAGGTTTTACCCTTCTCAATATTAAGATTAACGCCGTTCAGTGCGTAAATTTCATCATCGTCAGTGCGATATTTTACATGTAAGTCTTTTATTTCTATAAGGTTCTCAGCCATATTTCTCTCCTCCCATATATTTCGCGAAAAACATTTTGCATTGATAATTTATATTTCGCGTAAATATTTCCTTGATTTCATTGAATTCGCGCTATACCCTGATGGAATACCCTAGGCGCGTTCAATATAACTGCTGGAAATCAATTTTTCAATCTTGGATCCAAAGCATCTCTAAGACCATCGCCGACCAAAGTCAGCGACATGACGGTCATCACTATCGCTACGCCCGGAGCAATGGCCAGGTGCGGGTAATACCTGAGCTGGCTTTTGGCTTCCGAAAGCATCGCACCCCACTCCGGAGTAGGCTCTGAAATTCCAAGCCCGATAAAGCTGAGGGAGGAAATAGTAATAATCGATCTGGCTACGGTTTGAGTTGACTGTACAAGAATCGGACCCATGGCATTGGGAAGTATATACCTGAAAATAATTCTTGCATCACTGGCACCGCAAGCTCTGGCGGCTTCTATATACTCCTGCCCGATTACACCTAAAACGGAGGAGCGCACAATCCTTGACATCCTGGGTATCTGGGAAATTCCCATTGCAAGGATCAGGTTCAGAATGCTGGAGCCGAAGGCTGCAACCAATGTGATAGCCATTAATATATTCGGTATTGCAAGAAAAACATCCATGACACGCATCAGTATATTATCAACCTTTCCGCCGTAGTATGCGGCGCAAGAGCCTATCAAGGCGCCGGCAGACAAGGATACGATGATTGTCGCTATACCTACAAACATGGATATCCTACCGCCATATACGACACGGGCAAAAACATCACGGCCGAATTGATCGGTACCCAGAAGGTGTTCTGCGGTAGGCGGAGCGAACCGTATAGACAACTGCTGTGAAATTGCCTGGTTTTCATAGTTCAGGAACAGATCGGCACCCAGGACAACGACCAGCATTAACAAGAATACAAGCAGTCCGAATATTCCCAGATGATTTTTCTTAAAGCGCATCCATATGGCCTTCAACTGGCTTTTCTTTTTATATTGATAGGCCTTCACCACAACATTGTTTTTTTCGTCCTGCGTATTCATTTTCATGTCTGTCATGTTGTCACCTTCTTTGCTTTTATCGTGGTATACTGCGACTTAAGTCTCGGGTCAATATATGTATAGAAAATATCAACAATAAGATTTATTATACTCGCAATAATAGCCGCAAACAGCACGGCAGCTATTACCATAGGGGTATCCTTTGCCCTTATGGAGTTGACCATAAGCTGCCCCAGGCCGGGTATGGCAAAGACCTGCTCGATGACAATTGCTCCTCCCAGCGAAATTCCAAAGTTAACACCTATTATGGTAACAACCGGCAGCAGGGCATTCCTTAAAGCATGCCCAAAGACCACTATCCTCTCAGGTGCACCCTTTGCTCTTGCAGTCCTGATATAGTCCTGCCTGATTACTTCAAGCATAGTTGAACGGGTCATACGCATCAAAGAAGCCAAGGTGCTTGAAGAGGTTGCAACAGCCGGCAGTATATAATGCCTCCAACTGTCTATTCCCAGTGAGGGGAGCAGATGGAGCTTTAAAGAAAATAAAAGGATCAACATCATGGCAAACCAGAATGAAGGCATTGAGGTCAGAAGCAGCGAAGCTCCGAGAGCGATATTATCAGTCTTGCTGTATTGCTTTACCGCTGATAATACTCCTATGGGCAAACCGAAAAATATCGCTATCACCTCACTTGCCACAGCAAGCTTGAGGGTATACGGCAAACGTGTTGCAATTTCCTGCAGTACAGGAATATTTGTCCTGTATGATTTACCAAAATCGCCTTGTACCGCATCAAAAACATACCTGAAATACCGGACAAAGAAAGGATCATTGAGACCCATCTGCTCTCTCAGTGCGGCATATGCTTCCGGCTTGGCACCCTCTCCCAGTATCATAATTGCTGGGTCACCCGGAGTAAAATTCATTACTGTAAATATGATGAAGGAGACTCCCAATATTACCGGGATAATCAGTAAAAGTCTCTTGAATATATATTTGACCATTTATACTCCTTTCCGGCAAGATAGCAGAGGAGCCTTGGCTCCTCTGCAACCGTAAATGCAATTATTTCTCAAAATACATTTTGCCGACGTCATATCTATATACAGGATGTGGGTAGAAATTCTTCAGCTTTGTATTGTGAAACATTAGTACTGTATCCGTATATATTGGGATAAGAGGCACATCTTCTTTCAGGATTTCATATATCTTTTGATAGCTCTCAAGCCTCTTTTCACGGTCGGAAGCTTTTCTGGCCTCCTCAATCAACGAATCTATTTCCGGATTTGAATACCCGGAGTAATTATTTCCTCCGCCAAGCATTGAGCTGTGGAACCTCCTTGTAAGTACGCTGTCTGCATCACGGACGGTAGCATTTATCATACGGAGGCTGGCTAAGAAGTTCCTCTTATCACCAACGTCCTCCAGGTATGCAGCACGTTCCATCTTATCAAAGGTTAAATTAATGCCTATTTTTCTTAACTGGTCCTGAACAACCTGGGCAGGCTTCATATATGTATCCGAGCCCTGCATGCTGAATACCACATCGAAGCCGTTAGGGTATCCTGCTTCTGCCAATAAGGCCTTTGCCTTATCTATATCCTGCTCATACCATTTGAAATCGTCAATATAACCGAATACCGATGTCGGAGCAAGGCAGTCAGCCACTTTTGCATAGCCCTCGGCACCTCCGATTACTATATCATCACGGTTGAGTGCATAGGCTACTGCCTGACGGATTTTTTTATCAGCAAAAATTCCGTCTGTTACATTGAAGGTTATATGATGAAGTCCGACTCCCGGGCATTCCACATAGGCGATGTTGGGAGCGTTTTTCAAGTGGTCAAAATCACTGGGAGCAACTATGTAATAAACGTCAAGAGTGCCGTCTTCAAGAGCTATGGCACCGGACGCAGCGTCAGGAACAAGCTTGAAGGTGAGATTTTTTATTTTGGCCGGTCCCTCGTAATAATCGTCGAATCTCTCAAGAACAAGTGCGTCGCCGCTCTTCCACTCGACCATCTTGTAAGCTCCGGTTCCACAAGGGTTCCTTGCGAAATCTATCTTGGCGCTCTCCGCTTCCTCCACAGCTCTCTTGCTTGCTATGCCGTAGGTCATATTTGTCATAACATCAAGTATAGGACCATAAGGATATTTGAGAACACATTTCACAGTCATGTCATCAACCTTTTCGAAGCGGTCTATGGCTTCGCTTATACCACTTGAATAACTGGATTCCAGGGATCTCTGAAGTGAAAAACAGACATCCTCGGCGGTCATGGTATCGCCATTATGGAACTTTACGCCCTCTCTCAGATAAAACGTAACCTCTGTATTATCAGCGTTAAATTCCCATTTTTCAGCAAGTCCCGGAACGAGCTTTGTGTAATCTGTGGGATCTTCCTTGACAAGTGCATCATATATCTGATACATCATCATGTGTGTGACAGTATCCTTGCTTGTAGAAGGATCAAGTGAAGCTGGCTCTGCATTTACACCCCATAGTAAAGAATCCTTTGCACTTCCGGCTTCCCCCGAAGCATCTGAGTTTGAACCTCCGGCTCCACCTGCTGCCTTTTCACCGGCGCATCCTGTCAGACCAAACGACAACACCATTATGAGTACCAGAGCAAGACTAATATACCGTTTCATGTTTCCTCCCCCTTTTCATATATTTATTTGGCTATAAATACCAAAATTTTTGACCAACTGGCATAAATTCCTTCTAAGTCTTGATTTATAAGCCACAATCTTTTAATATAAGTAGTAATACTTCAAATAGCTTTATCTTAATACCTGAGTTAACATATATCAAACATAAACTTGTATTAGTTACAATTATATTGGCATTCCGTCAAAATGTTAAATACCTATATATAATAGACCGTATAAGTAATGGTTATAGCCAGGATTTAACTATAATTAAGAGGGTGAATAATATGCAGCTCCGTGATATTGAATATGTGCTGAGTGTGGCTGAAGCCGGCAGCTTTTCAAAAGCTGCAAAGCGCCTTTATTTGAGCCAGCCCGCCTTAAGTAAATCGATCCTGCGCCTGGAAGATGAGCTTGGAGTAAAGCTTTTCGTCAGGCATAATAATAAAACCTCATTAACAAGAGCCGGAGAACTTTTTGTGGAGGATGCCAACGAGGTATTGATGCTTAGTGCGCATATCAAAAAAAAGATGGAGGATATCCGGCACAATAACGATGGCCGGATTACCTTCGGAATATCGCAATATAACGGACAGATTTACTTTTCTAAAATGTTGCTTGAATTCAAAAAGCATTATCCCAATATAAAATTAAACGTTGTGGAGGATTTCTCCAGCGATCTGGAGCGCGGACTCTTGAGCGGCAATCTTGATTTTGCTTTACTTACCTTGCCGGTCTCTTCCGATGAGCTTAAATATGAGCATCTGTTCTTTGAAGAAATGCTGCTTGCGGTACCGCCCAATCACGCTTTTAATAAAACCGTCAAATCAGAACCGGACCGCTTTGGAAGTGTAAAGCTTTCGGATTTTAAGAATGAAGATTTTATTTTGATGAAGCCCAAGCACAGGCTCCGTACCATTGAGAATTCTCTTTTTAAACAGGCAGGCTTCGAGCCCAGAGTTGTTTTTGAAAGCAGGAGCGGCGACACGATCCAGTCCTTTGTAACGGGCGGAATAGGACTGGGCTTTATTTCAGCGGCCATGCAAAGAAATACATCTGCCGAATGGCAGTCAGCCTACTACCACCTGGAGGATGTGGATGCCAAAAGGGAGCACGTTATTGCTTACAAGAAGAACGGGTATATTTCACATGCTACAAGGGCATTCATTGATCTGGCAAAAGAGATATGTGCAAAGCAATTCGACTACAAGCACGACCTTATCGTCCGACAGGCTTGATTAATCATTATATAATCTTAAAATAAAGGGGATGTGTCCTTAGAGTAAGCTTGAGACACATCCCCTTTTTAAATTGTTTTTTAAGCGCCTCAGGAAAAGCTGTTATAAAACACAGTATTGTCAAGGTCAACACGCTGCCGGTGGAATGGGCCCGGAGAGGCATCCTCCGCAGGGTATCCCATGACAAGTAAGGCAACCGGCTCGAAGCTTCCGGGGATACCATATGCCTCCCTGATTTTTTCGGGATCAAAGGACATCACCCAGGTGGTACCCAGGCCAATATCCGCAGCTTCCAGCATCATGTGCGCTGTAACAATACTTGCATCCACCTCGCCGCTTTTTTTACCGTCAAATTTCCGTTTCCAATCCACTGTTTTATCATAGCAGACAAGCAGTGCAACCGGTGAATTGAAGTGATACGGAGTGCAGTCCTTCAGCTTTGCAAGCTCTTTCTCACTATTAATCACAAGGATTCGCTGGGGTTGAAGGTTTGCCGCAGTAGGGGCAAGCTGCCCCGCCTTAAGAACCAGGTCAAGCTTTTCTTTTTCAACCGGCCTATTGCTGAATTTTCGCAAGGAATACCTTTCTGATGCAAGGG
>JAEXXN010000169.1 GCA_023405875.1 Bacillota bacterium
ATGTATCACCGTATATTCAAACCCAAGTGATTCGTATAACGCAATCGCATTTTTGTTCCATTTTATACATGTTCAATTTAACTATTATTTTGTTTTCGATTGGTTTTCCCATATTATACTCCTTCCAGCAAGCAACGCTTTGCGATTAATATTTCGTAAACATTTCGCCAGCAATTCTTAAACAATTCATTGGTAGGATAAACACATTAAATACAGTAAGGTCTGTTAAAAATACAATAATTTAAGGAGGCTTCAATAATGAAAGAAAATCAAAAGAATGAAAACAAATTCGTTGGTTACGAGTACAAAACCGTAAAAGTTCAGCGGGATATGGAACCGGTATTGAGCGATGGATATAAAAATTTCGGCTGGAAGCTGGAAAAAAGCGAACCCGCTGTCGTAAAGCATGTATGGGGCCCTATTCGAGTTATGCTTGCTCCTCTGGCTATCTTTCCAGGCAGTCCTTTTGCAAAAATGCTTCGTGACCACAAATCGGAAACCGATTTTGAGTTGAAGCTCAAGCGCGACAAAAATATTCCGAGAAAGACGGAGCTGAACCGTCTGCAGTCGCAATTTGAAGCTTATGCCAAAGAAATTAACGATCTGGAGGCTTCCAAGAAGTCTACAGCCGCAGCCGCGGCTCACATTGTTGGTTTTATTGGTACAGTATTCATGGGGGTATCGGTATTCAGCTACCTTGCAAATATGATCCCCCTTTCCATCTTTACGGCAGTCCCAGGATTTGCCGGATGGATTCTGTCTTATTTTACCCATAAGGCTGTTAAAGGCAGCAAAACAAAAAAGGTTGCCCCGATGATCGAGCAGCAGTATCACAAAATTTACGAGGTGTGCGAAAAGGCCGACGGCTTGCTGAGTCATTAAATGATAAATTAATCTGTTGTGCCAGCTGCGTCAGGCTTGCCTTGCAGCTCCCCCAGCCGGCACGGCGGGTCAATTTATGAAGCTATCTATTATACAATCAGGAGGAATCATCAATGAATAATACTTTTATGGAAACCAATACGGTAAAAGTCAATAAAATTATTGCAGTTATCCTGTGGCTCCTTTTTATTGGATCAGCCTTCGCCTTTTTCATGAACCGGATCGAGGGCGCTGTGGTTGGTTCCCTTTTAGTGGAGCTGGGTTTTGCTACCTTCCTCATTTTGAGAAAAGAGCGTCCTATGCTGACCATGGCCATATTGTTTATGGCAATTTTGACCTGTACGGTCCCATATATAGGGGGCCCATATACGGGAATGATTGCAGTGTCTGTTCTCTGCATTGTATCTCTTTACCTGAACAAGGGTATTTTATTCAGCTTCGGCGGCTTATATGGCTTTTCATATACTGTCATAGCTTTTGGAAACAATCATAAATTCGATACGAGCTTTTTTTCAACCATGGGCTTTTTGGGGTTTTCTGTAGTAGCTTTATATTTTGTCAGTAAACGGAGTGCCGACCTGATACTTTTATCAAATCAAAAAGAAGCTGAAGCAAAAGAGCTTTTAAATTCATTAAATAAAATGGTCGGCGTAATTCAGGAAAATACTTCCCTATTAAATATCGATATAAATAATTGTAATAATGATATCGGAACCTTAAAGAAAATCAGCAGCATTATGGCACTTACTATAAAGGATGTAACCAACGGTGTCATAAACCAGTCTGAAAGCATCACCCATATAAGCGATATGATGGACAAGGCTGATAAAGAGATGGCTGAAATAAACCAGCTTTCCGGAAGCCTTGCGCATACCTCTCAAAATACCAGTCAGATCGTTCATCAGAGCTCCGACGGAATAAATCAAATGGGTGTGCAAATGAGCATAATTAACTCGGCTGTAGCTGAATCTTTAGCAACGGTAGAAGAGCTGAATAAAAGCATGGGTGAAATCAATAATTTTTTATCAGGCATAAACCAGATTTCAGCTCAGACAAATTTGCTTGCATTAAATGCCAGTATTGAAGCTGCAAGAGCTGGTGAAGCCGGAGCCGGATTTTCCATAGTAGCAAATGAAATAAAAAAACTTGCTGAGCAGAGCTCAAATCTGGTTAAGCATATTGATAAAATCATTAGTGACATACATGCCAAAACACAGCTTGTTTTTGAAAAGGCAAAGGACGGTAATATTGCCGTTAAGGAAGGAGAATATATAACTGAACAGGTTCTTGAAAGCTTTGAAAATATAAAATCAGCCTTCAAAACTATTGATGAATGTGTAGTAAAAGAATTAAATAAGACGGATTATGTAAGCAGAATTTTTTCACAGATACATGAGCAAGCTGAAAATATATCCAACATTTCACTAAAACATTCTGAAGCCACCCAAGAAATGCTGGCGACTACTGAAGAACAGAATGACGGCATAGAAGTTATTTTTGAATCCATCAGGAGTATTAATAATTCCAGTATCAAGCTCCAGGAATTAATCGGAAAAAGGCAAAACCTTAATGGTGCTTCTTGAAATATCGAGGGGGAGTTTAATAATAAGGCTGCCATTATAGTATGCTGCAAAAAGAATCACCCTATCAGAAGCTCCTCTCAAAAGTGAATGCCCTTTTGTACAAAAGTTACATACGTCAACAATGAATTTCAGATTCGGATAAGGCTTTACTGTGATTGCCTTATCCGATTTTTTATTCAGAGCTCTTAAATACTTGACTATTATAAGTACGGCTGTTCATTTCTGCTTTTAATATTTCTCAAACATTTCACAAACAA
The DNA here is from genome assembly GCA_023405875.1 of Bacillota bacterium. Lineage (GTDB taxonomy): Bacteria > Bacillota > Clostridia > Lutisporales > Lutisporaceae > BRH-c25. The sequence goes on from JAEXXN010000169.1 coordinate 2,723, forward strand.
CTCACAAACAATCCGCCGGTAAGATAAAGCTGTTGAATGAAATGCAAACCAAACTTAATGAAATGGAGGATCAACATGAGAAGCCATATCAATGGAGCAAATACATTATATCTTGTTACAGGTGTTGCCGGAAACCTGGGAAGCAGTGTGGCGGCTAAATTGCTGGAGGAAGGTAAAGCTGTGCGCGGTCTTGTGCTGAAGGGCGACCCCGCCGCTATGCGCGTGCCGAAGGAAGTGGACGTATATATCGGCGACGTAACGGACACCGAAAGTATTGAGCGTTTCTTTACGGTAGATCATGATGCAGAGGTTGTCGTTATCCACTGTGCGGCCATAGTTACCGTCAGCCCGGACTTCAGCCGGAAGGTGTACGACGTGAACGTCGGCGGCACAAAAAACATCCTGAATGCCTGTGCCGCCCACAAGGTGAAAAAACTGGTGTACGTCAGCTCTATCAGTGCAATTCCGGAATTGCCCCGGGGCACTGCTATTACCGAAGTGGATCACTATGATCCGAATGCTGTCATAGGATTTTACGGTAAAACGAAAGCCGAAGCAACACAGGCTGTGCTGGAGTCGGTGCGCAAGCAGGGCTTGGATGCGTCCATCGTGTTTCCTACGGGTATCTGCGGACCTGACGACTACGCCTTTGGTCCGGTGTCCAGTTTTATCATCGATTACTGCGCAGGCAAAATGCCCGGCGGCGTGGCAGGCAGCTTCAATGCCGTGGATGTGAGGGATCTGGCTGATGCGATTGTGAACTGCTGCGAGAAAGGTCGCAAGGGAGAAGGCTATATTTTGGGCAACGAATGTGTGACCATGCAGCAGATGTTCCGGCTGCTCAGCACACTTACAGGTACAAAAGAGGTCAAGCTGATTTTACCTGAAGGTATTGCCAAGCTCCTTGGAAAACTGTCTGACCTGGGTGAGAAGATAACTCAAAAGCCTATGCGTATGACCAGCTTTGCCGTATACAGCCTGATACGCAACAACGTATTCGACTGTTCAAAGGCAGAGCGTGAGCTGGGCTATCACACGCGTCCCTTTGCAGACTCCATCGCCGATACCATCGCATGGTTGGAACGGGAACACAAAATTCAAAGGGTGAGGAAAGCATCATGAATTTCACAAGAATGTTAAGCGCTTTAATATTTTATAAACATTTCGGAAGTAATTCATAAACATTTTGACGGTAGAATAGTCACATCAAAGGGATCATAAAAGACCCGAAATATTATGAAGAAAAGGAGAAATTATCATGAGTGAGATCACTAAAAATGCAGAGGGCTTTGTAGGCTATGAGTACAAGGAGGTTACAGTTAAGAGAAGCATGGAATCGGTATATGCCGATGGTTACACCAACTTCGGCTGGACGCTGGAAGGCACCGCCTTTCCAATACAGAGCTTTAATTCCATAAGCATGAAATTCAAGCGGGACCGCAAGATCCGCAATAAGGCGGAGCTGACCAGACTGCAGCGCCAGTTCGAGGCCTGTGTTACAGAAATTGAACGGCTGGAATTTTCCAAGGTTGTCGGGGCTTCAACCGTTGCCTATGTTATCGGCGTAGTGGGAACGGCATTTATGGCCGGATCTGTATTCGCCCATATTGCAGGCATGCTGCCGCTTTCGGTGCTTCTGGCAATCCCCGGCTTTGCCGGCTGGATCATCCCATATTTCTGCTATTTGAGGTTGTGTAAGAAGAAAACTGAACAGGTTACGCCTTTGATTGATCAGAAATACGATGAAATCTACGAGGTATGTGAAAAGGCCGATAGCCTGGTGAATAAGTAATCAGTGAGGAGTAAAAATTTATGAATATTAAAGAATCAATTACAAAGGCTGCGCTTTCAAAAGCGATGAATTATATTTCCGGCAACCCGGAAAAGAATCTTCCGAAGCTGCTGGCGTGGATCGACAATCTTGGTTGGGATGCCGATCAAAGTAAGGTGTTTCACCAAATCCTCGGCGATCCGGACAACATTTGGCATCAATATCTTCTGTGCCTTTGGAGAGATATTGACAATGATGTGCTGAAAACAGTCTTCAAAAATTTCGCTTTGAATTCATACTATTTCGGATTTCCCAAGCAGGAGAAAAATGCGGAAAAGTACGGCTGCAATATTCCCTGGACGCTTTTGATCGACCCCACCTCCGCCTGCAACCTGCAATGCACTGGCTGCTGGGCGGCCGAATACGGCGACAAACTGAACATGTCCTATGAAACTCTGGACAACATCATACGGCAGGGCAAAGAACTGGGGATTTATTTCTATTTGTACTCAGGCGGTGAGCCTCTGGTGCGGAAAAGGGACATCCTCCGTCTTTGTGAGGCGCATCCCGACTGCCAGTTTGCCGCTTTTACCAACGGCACCCTCATCGACGAAGCTTTTGCCGACGAAATGCTGCGTGTAAAAAACTTTATTCCCGCCATCAGCGTGGAGGGATTTGAAAGCGACACCGATTTCCGCCGGGGAGCAGGCACCTTCAAAAAGGTGGAAAAAGCTATGGCGATCCTGAAAGCCAAACGGCTGCCCTTCGGAGCCTCCTGCTGCTACACCGGCAAAAATGTGGACATGATAGGCTCGGAGGAATATTTCGACCGGATGATCGAGTGGGGGGCCAAGTTCTGCTGGTTCTTTACGTATATGCCTATCGGCAGGGAGGCAGTGCCCGAGCTGATGGCCAGCGCCGAACAGCGTGAGTTCATGTACCGCCAGATCCGCAAATTCCGGGAAACCAAGCCATTGTTCACATTGGATTTCTGGAACGATGGCGAATATGCCGAAGGTTGTATCGCAGGTGGAAAACGGTACTTCCATATAAATGCCAATGGGGATATGGAACCCTGCGCATTTATCCACTATTCAGATTCCAACATCCATGAAAAAACACTGCTGGAAGCGCTGCAGTCTCCCATGTTTATGGCCTACAAGAAGGGGCAGCCCTTCAACGAAAACCACCTGCGTCCCTGCCCGCTGCTGGACAAT
>JAEXXN010000203.1 GCA_023405875.1 Bacillota bacterium
AGATACACCTGACCAACAGGACGTCGCCCAAATGTATAGAGCTGCTGAGAAAAGGCAGCGTCGATCTCAGTGTCATAAACATACCTGAAAAATGCAGCTACAACAATATCCTGGTAAAGAACACCAAGAGCATACGGGATGTATTTATCGCCAATGACAATTTCAAGGAGCTTAAGGGCAGGAAGGTAGCTCTTAAGGAGCTGGAGAATTACCCGCTGCTGGTACTGGATAAGAATACCACCACCAGGGAATTCTTTGATAACCTTATGGCAAAGCATGGGATATCCATAAAGCCTGAGATCGAGCTGGGAAGTGTGGATATACTTATGGAGATGGCCAAGATAGGGCTTGGAATCGCTTTTGTGCCGGATGAGTGTGTGAACCAGGAGCTTTCCAAGCATGAAGTTTTTGTGCTGGATATAAAAGAAGAAATCCCGGATAGAAACCTGGGATTCCTCATACATTCCAATATACCGCTGCCTCTTGCAGCCTCCAAATTTGTTGAGCTTCTTGAGGATATACACTAGTACTCTGTAGCACCTAAACCCTTACATTTCCGCCGGTTAAATTGACCTATGACTTCGTTGTCGTCAATCGCAATACAGCCGGTATTACTCACTCCTCCGCCTTGTCATAGGTCAATTTCCCTCGCCGGGCAATGCAAGGTTTAAGTGTTACAGAGTACTAATCAGATATCTGAAGATACAGCCTTTTATTTATCTTGCCCTTGCTTTTATAGTCTACCAGTTTCATTTTCCCTACTTCCCTTGTATTGGCAAGGTGTGTGCCGCCGTCAGCCTGTATATCCAGCCCCGATATGTCGACAGTTCTTACAAAATTTATACCTTCAGGGAGCAGGTTTATCTTTGTGCGTATAAGCTCAGGGATCTGAAAGGCCTCCTCTCTGGGGAGTATCCTTATGACCACATCCCGTGCTGCCTCAACCTCCAGGTTTATTTTTTCTTCTATCTCCTTTACCAGCTCAGCGGAAAGAGTTTCAAATTCAAAGTCCATTCTGCCTGCAAGGGGTTCAAAATCGCAGCCTGTAACATGTGCCCCGTAGTCGCGCCATATAACGCCGCACAGCACATGAAGCCCTGTATGCGTACGCATTAGCTTGTATCTCCTGTCCCAGTCTACTGTCCCCTTTACCTCTGTTCCGGCGGCAGGAAGCATACCCTCTATATAGTGCAGCAGCCTGCCCTCCTGCTTCTTTACCTTGACGACTTTATAGGACTTGTTGCCGGCAAGCAGAAGGCCGGTATCGCACGGCTGCCCCCCGCCGCCCGGATAGAAGGCTGTCCTGTCCAGTATTACGGCATTCTCCGCACTGTCAGTTTCAATAATCTCAGCATCGAATTCCTTCAGATAACAGTCTGTATGAAATAGAAGCTCAGTCATTTATCATCCCTCCATCATTTGAAAATAATCCCGGTCCCATTATTTATGCAAATTTGTAGCTGTATAATTCCCGGAGCTCGCCCTTGAGCAGATAACGTACACTCTTCAGCTCTGTAACATCCTTTGCCCCCAGAAGCAGCATCAGGGCTTTTACCTCATAAATAAGCCTCGCAAGGTATTTCTCGGCAGCATCGTAGCCTTCTTCAACCAGTACCCTCAGTACCGCCCCGCCGAGGGCCACCATGTCCGCATCCATACACAGAGCTTTGACGATCTCCTCCGAGGTTGATATACCTCCGGAGCATATCAGGAACAGATCACTGTTTGCCTTTCTGCATTCCAACAGGCTGAGGGCTGTCGGTATCCCCCAGTTCCTCATAAAGGAGCAGTCCCTTTCAATATTCCTCAGGCTCTCGATGCTTACAAAATTTGTGCCGCCCCTGCCGCTTATGTCAATGTACCTTACCCCTGCCTCATAAAGTCTGCCTGCCGTTTCAAAAGACATCCCGAAGCCGGTTTCCTTGACTATTACAGGAACCTCGGACAATGCGTTTATCTCCTTTATGTTGTCCAGCGCACCCCTGAAGCAGCGGTCCCCTTCGGCCATGCACAGCTCCTGTGCGACATTCAGGTGCAGTTGAACAGCATCAGCCTCGATCATATCTATTGACTTATACGCACAGTCGATATCCATATTGGCACTCAGGTTTGCAATTACTATACCGTCCCTGTTTATCTCCCTTACCCTTTTAAAGGTATCCGCCGCCTTGGGATTGTCCAGGGCTATGGTCTGGGAACCCACTGCAATAGGAATATTGAATTTAACAGCAAGCCTTGAAAGCTTCCTGCTTATATCTCCGGTATACTCCGTTCCCCCTGTCATTGCGTTTATCATAAGAGGGCTGTCAATATATTTGTTCAGGAAAACATATTCTGTGGTTATCTCTTCAAAATCAGCCTCCGGAAGCGAGTTATTCTGCAGTATTACGTCCTCAAAGCCGTTGCTGCTGTTGTCATTGGCAGATAAAAAGAATTTAATGTGCTCATCCTTGCGCTTTTCACGTGCATTCTCCATGCCGTCCATTAAAAACCACCTCCCATAAGTGCTAATATTTGCCTTTATTGCATTAGTTATACATACATTATATCATAAATCCGCAGGAATTTATGATATCTGCCCAAGTTCGTTTTGCAGCACAAAAAATCCCAAGGGCCTGCCTGTTCACATAGTGAAGCTCATACAGCGCTGCTTGCGCCATTCGGCAGGCGTTATGCCTGTGCATTTAACAAACGCCTGGCTGAAGCCCCGCATGCTTTTGTAGCCCACTTTTTCAGAAATCTGTTCGAGAGTAAAGTCCTCTTTCATCAACTCAATGGCCTTCTCTGTTCTTAATCGGCGCAGGTACTCGTAAATCGTTGTATTGAAAACCTTCTTGAAGCCTACTTTCAGCTTGAATTCATTCAAGGCTGCCATACGTGAAAGTTCAGAAATGGAAGGTGGGTTTGACATGTGCTCCGTGAGGATATGCGGAATGCTGCGTATTTGCTTGATATCGAATTTGCTGAGCGTAATATTGGACTGTGCATATCCCCTATCGCACAAGGCAATAAGGCGGGCAACGATATCATAAACACGGCTTTTCATGAACAGTTTCCAGGAGGTTCCATTGTAGGGACAATGCAGCATTTCCGCAAGAACAGGATATAGCTCGTGCATAAAGGTCTGCTCGTCAAAATTCCGGATAGTTTTCAGAATATCAAGATATTCTCCTGGATTTTTTGTATCCGAGCAGCCAAGAAAAAAATCCGGAAACAGAATGATGTTGACAGCGTGCAACGGCATATTGGCCTTGCACATCCCGTACACCCCACCGTCGGTAGGAAGGGAACAGACCGTTCTCCAATCCTGGATAGCAGCAGGCTGTCCCTCTTCTGGCTTTTCCCGGAAGGCATCTGTTTCAACATAAGCCAGCCCTATATAGGTGTTTTCGTCCTGCCTGTAGGACATATCAATGTCCTGCATGGACTGTGCGTGCGTGATCCAGACTTGGAACTGCCCTTGGCAATAGAACAAATCAAAGTACCCGTCTCCGATTCCTTTGGGGAGCATATAACGGCTGTAGCCGGATTTGAGTTCTTTGTCAAGCCCAAGATACTGCTCAATATATT
>JAEXXN010000479.1 GCA_023405875.1 Bacillota bacterium
TGGTGGTCCACTCTTATGCATGGCCGGTTTGTCGGAATAACTACGACATTCATCCGGTAGTTTTGGAGAAATTCATTTGCCGATGAAGCGGCAGTTCCTGTCATCCCGCATATTGCCGGATACTGCCCTATAAAATTTTGCATTGTAATGGAAGCCAATATCTGCCCCTTGGATTGAGCTATGATGCCTTCCTTTGCTTCGATTGCCTCCTGAAGCCCATAGGGCCAGTTCCTTTTATCTGCTATCCGCCCTGTAAACTCATCTACAAGCTCAATTTTCCCCCTGCGTACGATATAGTCGACATCACGCTTCAATAGTACCTTTGCATGAAGGGCATTGTTTATACCGACCAAAAGCTCCAGGTTCTCTTCCCCATAGAGGTTGCCGCACTTTAAAAATGCTTCGACCCTGCCGATCCCGGCCTCAGTCAGATATACATTTCTTCCTTGCTCATCCGACTCATAATCCCTATATGCGTTAAGTTTTTTGACGATTTCCGCCATCCGCCCCGGGTCTGCTCCCGGGTCCTTTCTGCTGCCTGCTATAACAAGCGGTATGCGGGCTTCATCTATCAAAATGGAGTCGGCTTCATCAATGACTGCAAAATGAAAAGGTCTTTGTACAAGCTCTTCCGGTGATAAAGCAAGAAAGCCTCTCAGGAAGTCAAAGCCTGCTTCCTTGGCAGTCAGATAGGTTATGTCCTTTTCATAGGCTGCTTTTCTTTCTTCCTTGGTCATTCCTTCCTTTACACAGCCTACTGTCAGACCCAGGAATCCATAGACCGGTCCCATCCAGGTCGCATCCCTTCCGGCAAGATAATCGTTAAAGGTCAGAACATGGACCCCTTTTCCCGACAGAGCCTTGAAAAAAGCAGGAAATACCGCTGCAAGAGTTTTGCCCTCTCCGGTCTGCATCTCCACAAGTCTTCCATCGCACATAGCCATACCGGCGATGAGCTGCACATCAAAGGGACGCATGCCCAGTACCCTGTCCGCTGCCTCCCTGACAAGCGCAAAGGCCTCAACGGCTACTTCGCTTTCTGCCGCACCTGCGCTGATTCTGTCCCTCAGCTTAATAGCCCTGCACTTTAGCTCAGAATCGCTCAAAGCGTCAAGTGATATGCCGTTGATCTCCCCAAGCCTGCTCTCATAGCTTTTGATATCCCATTCAACAGCCGGATTGCGCAGCTTTCTTAAGAACCGGTCTATTCTATTCCCAATTTTGGGCATAATAATATCCTCCTTCAAAAAACACAGTATATTATGTATCCCTTTTTGCAGGATACAGGGTAAAATTATACCAGGTCTTTTGAGCGAGGATATATATAGCCTTTGATAGAATTGCACAGGAATAAAAGCAGCATGCTCTCCATATACAGGATTTCAAAAGAAATGACGATATGATTTGAAATATGACCAAGGATTGTGCTGCAGCACAGATAAACAAAGGCAGCCTGAAGTACAACAGTCAGCAATGCGCACAAGGGCAGATTTCCGCCGATATATGCATACAGATATGCCGGTATACCGCCAATACCCTTTCCTATCGATGCAGCAAAGAATAGCGCCGTATATGCAACGATCACCACTGCACATATAATAACAAATTGAAAGATCAGCTGCATAAGCATTTCAACCCTTCCCCAGTCACTCTGATTTCGTTTGCTCCTTACTGCTACACTAGCATAAGCTGTAAAGCTTTGCAAGCATTTATGCGATGCCCTATATAAAAGATAAAGCCGTGCATAAAAGGCCTATAAGCCTTATTTACGCACGGCTTTTATCCATTAGCCCCTTTTGGCGGGACCTGATACTATAAGCTCTACATTATTCCTACGGATTGCAAGAATAAAACTATCAGGAATATCGGAACAACGAATTTTATGCCCAGATACCATACATTCATAAGCCCTGAGCTTAGTGTTCCGTTATTTGTAACTTCATCCATAACATCTTTCCTCTTCCATGAGAAGCCTAATAACAGGCAGCCGACCAATCCGATAAGCGGCAATGCAATATAGGATGTAATATAGTCATAGAAATCAAAGAAGTTGAAGCCGAATACCTTTATATCTGCCCATGGTCCAAAGCTCATAAGAGTCGGAATGCCTGCCAGCAATATTATACTGCCAAGTAATATGGACGCTTTCTGTCTTTTTATACCGAATTTTTCAATAGCAAAGGAAACAGGTACTTCCAGAAGGCTTAATGCAGAAGGAAGAGCGGCAAGTATCAATAATATATAGAAGGCTACTGCAGCTACCGTTCCAAAAGGCATTTGAGCAAAAACATTCGGCAGTGTTATGAATACCAGCCCTGGGCCTGCTGCAGGAGCAAGTCCGAAAGCAAAAACCGCAGGGAATATCGCAAAGCCTGCTAATAATGAAACTACAGTATCAAATATTATTGTAATAGTTGCAGCCTTTGGAATGTTTTCGTTTTTCTTAAGGTAACTTGCATAAGTGACCATACTGCCCGCACCAAGGCTCAAGGTGAAGAACACCTGCCCTACCGCATATACGAAGGTTGAACCGTTAATTGCTGAAAAATCAGGTGTCAGATACCATTTTACTCCGTCCATCCCGCCTGGCAGCATAACGCCGACAATTCCTAAAATAAGCATAATTACAAACAATGCAGGCATAAATATGCTGCATACTCTTTCTATACCCTGGGATATACCTTTAGTAACAACAAGTATGGTCAATAGGCCGAAGAGAAGGAAAAAGAAGCCTGACATGCCCATATTTCCCGAAGCCGAAACAAACATATTGGTATAGGCTTCCGGTGTCAAGCCTGCCAGCTTGCCAGTCAAGGTAAGATAAAGGTACATTATTGCCCATCCGCCGATAACACAATAAAATGACAATATAATAGATGGAGCAATCATGGAAGCATATCCGACAATCTTATATTTACTGGAATAATACGCATATGCATCAACTGCGTTTTTGCCGCTCCGTCTTCCTATTACGAATTCAACAATCATGACCGGTATACCAATTACCACGATAGCAAGCATATAAACCAGAAGATATGCGCCGCCGCCGTTTTCTCCGACTACATATGGAAATTTCCATATGCTGCCCAACCCGACGGCAGAGCCCGCAGCAGCCATAATAAAGCCAAGCATTGATTTGAATTGATCCCTTGGTTGCCCTGTCTTTTCAGAATTACTCATTACTCGATCCCTCCTATATAATATACTTATTTAATAATACCTATCGAATAAAAATTACCCTCCTTTCTTGGAATATGATACATTTATGCAAATTACTCCATGCTACTGCAATGTAGTAATTTGATAAAAACGCTCTGCCTTATTCCGAATATTCTAATAAAATTATAACAATTAGTATGCAAAAACTAAAGTAGTATTACAAAATTTTCATAACCTTATTAAATATGGTGCAAAGCACCATATTATTCCATAACCCCGGACAACAAAAAATCTGTTGAAATACTTTATAGGAGTTTCAACAGATTTTCCAGGCTCTCTGCAATTTTTCCAAGGCTGCTTATACCGCAGCTGCATCCTCTTTTGACAATACAGCCCTGAAGCAGTAAAGTCCTCCCCACAAATTCGTATATAATCTGTCCTCCGGCATATTATAATCAACTTCCTTTACGTACCTTAAGCCCGACTTCTTTACCAGCATATCCAGCGACTCCAGATTGATTGTCGGATAATCAAACGTAAGAACTATGATTCCATCGTCCTTAAGTACCCGCTTAAATTCATTGAAGGTTTTTTCCATAGCCTCGGAAGTCAGATGCTCTAATACAGATATGCAATAAACCTTGTCAAATTTATTATTTTCGTATGGTAATCTTGTTAAATCCGCTATGGCATAATTGATGCTCTCAATGTATTTCGAGGGCAGATTATCAGCAGCTTCCTTTCCATAGGCTATTTCGATCTCCTTGAGCATTATGCTTCTATCCTTGATCCCCCGGTCAATATCACAGGCATGTGCTTCCTTGCAATTGTCGTAAAGGTAAAACTTGAACGGATGACAGAGACCGCAAGCGGCATCCAGGCAGACATCCTCCCTTTGTACAAAGCGGGCTGCCCATTCATATTCATAGATCCTGCTCCACCAATAATCCGGCAGCTTAAATATAAAATCAGTGGTTTTGGGGTCAGATTCCTTTATGAACCTTGAGCTATATATCGTATCGGCCAATTCATATCCCTCCCCGGATAAATCCTCATATTTCTGACAACAGTCTAAATATTATCTCCTATAGAAAGGATATGCAGGACAATGAGTGCTTGTGTACATATGCTTCAAATACTGCCATGTCAAAAAGCATTAGTAATTTGCTTCAAGAATCCTGTGTGCAATATAGGATACCAGGACCAGGGCAATTGCAGCAAATATGTTTATCGTAAAAAGAGCATCTCTGCCGATCCATGCAAAAAGCAGAAATACCGCCATGGTACTTGCGCCTATGAGGAAATTTTTCATATAACCGCCCTTTTGCTTTTTTTCAGGCTTGAAGGATGCCTTGCAAACAACACGCACGACGATGAAAGCAGCCGCAATGATAATAGGATAGGCAATCAACTGGCCGGCCAGGACAGAAATCCGGAAATTCAAAGGCTCTCCCGATGCCAGATTGCGAATAAGCGCGATCGTATCTTTTGAGGTAATGATATTGATTGCTCCAAGAATGGCTGTGCATAAGAAAACCGTATCAAAGAATTCCAGGACCCTTTCTTTCCTGTTTTGGGGAGGCAGGCTTTCAATTATCTCATCGCAAAAGGCTTTATAATCCTCTCCGATAACTGCCTGAACATTCTCCCCTCTTTCTTGCGCAGACAATAACATTTCAAGCAAATCCTGCCGTATTATTTCCTGATTATATACAGAAATATTTGCAACACGCAAATAGCAAATAATATCGGTCATAACCTTATTATTTTCAGCATTTAATTGTTTGTCCAGCTCATTATTTATCCGGTTAAGTTCTCTGGCTTGTTTGTTCATTGCTACGACCTCCATTATCAAACAGTTTATTTACAGCATTTTCGAGCTCTTTCCAATTTGAAAAAAATGCATCTAATTCCCTTTGGCCAGCAGGCGAAATAGAAAAGTACTTACGCTTAGGGCCTAATGCGGACTCACGGTATTGTGCCACAATCAGCCCGTTTTTTTCAAGCCTGAGCAAAAGGGGATAAATGGTCCCCTCTGAAATATCTGAAAAACCGTATTCCTGAAGCTGCTGAGAAATTTCATAGCCATAGGTTTCTCTATAACTGATTACCTTAAGGATACAGCCTTCCAATGTACCTTTCAGCATTTGCGACGGTATCAAACCTTTTCATCCTCCTCTATCGCTATTATGTATTGCAATATACAACTATATTGTAATACATGATAGCATGAGTGTCAATAAATGTGCTTTTTATTTAAAAACAGGCGGTATCAATCACATCACATCAGAGGCTATAGGAAGATATTATCCTGTTAATGGCCGGGCTTGTGACGCCACAGGATCAAATAGCAAAGGAATCGTGAATAAGGTGTAGCAAATATTATTTTCAGGAATATATAGGTAGTGGGACAAGGACTAAAAAGATTATTCAGAAAGGAGGGGTAAGCTTGAGTATATTATCCTTGACCCCAATTGATGCGACAATTGTATCCCTGCTTCAACCGAACCAGAATTTTGGTCCGCAAGAAAATCTCCTTGTGGGTAGGTCTGCAACACCCGGTGATGTTTTTAGAAGCCTTCTGCAATTTGATTTGAGCCCAATTCCTG